>JAHDDB010000034.1 GCA_020629575.1 Caedibacter sp.
ATCAGCTTGATTAAAATCCTGATAAACAACCTCGAATAAGTTGATTACTCTCACGCGCCCATTGAGCAATTATATGGTGGTGTGGGTGATATTATTACGCAGCAATCAAAGATCAAGACGCTTATTGTACCATTTAAGGTTGACTTTCAAAATGTGCAAACAGGCAAAATAGTACATCTGCAAATGGCAGTTGTTGGGCGTGAACGCAGAATTATTGCTGATATGGGGGTGTTACAAGCATCAGACTGTGCTATTTATACCTTTGCACATAGTCAATATATTCAAAAGGCTAACTGTAATGGTGGAGTTACAACCCAAAGCAAGAAAGGTCAGATGGCAACACAACTGCAATATATCTACTTAACGCCATATCCTACAACTGAAGCGCTTAAATTGGGTTCTGGTGATTATAAGCTACTTTCAGTAATAAAAATTCCGGCAATAAACCGACAAGATATAACTGTCAATGGGCGGGCTTATGTCTTACCAGCACAAACAGCAACAACGATTAATATCAGTAATTTGCAACTGAGTGTTGAGAAGTTAGAACAGCTTACCATTGTAGGTAATAATAGCTCTGGCGGTAATAATAGTATCACCTTGAAACCTGACTTATCAGTGGATAAATCATCAAATAAAGCCAATTATTCTAATCATAGCCAACAGTTACTATTGGCGTTTAAAACAAACTTCTTTAAACATGATAGTGTTAAATTTACATTAGGCTGTCAACAGCATATCAATTATCAAGGAAGCCCTCACTGCACCCTTAATAATACAGATACCAGAGAGACGCCTAGTTATCGAAAGGGCGCCAAAGGCAGAACGCAGGTACCCTTACAGGTATTTCTTCAGCCAAGTTCCAAATCAGGATTTGCGATGCGCTTAGCGCCACAAGCTTTAGTACTCGGAGCGCCCTTGTTTTTGCCAATTTCAACACAGGCAGAAAAAGATGGTTATCGCTATGCCTATGAAAAAGTTGATGTGATTGCTCCTGATTTAGCAACTGCACATTCAGGGCATTGGAAAGGTTTAATTACGATTACAGCAACTGCTGATTTTTAGACTAGTAGTTAGAAGCATTAAAAAAACTTCTTTGATATTATCATCGCAAAGTGCTTTATAATGGTTATCACTAGTTTGTTATGTCCATTTTGCTCTATGCTCTGGGGGAGGTTGAAAGACTGTCATGAGGTTACCCCATAACCTGTGGCAGTTTTTCATGATGATATTTTCACTGTTCACAAACTATTTTATGGCGTAGCTATATGTTATCTAAAGCTGAGCTGAGCATAAGTCGAAGTCCTGATATTTTCTGGTTTTACTCAAAAGGCAATGCGTGACTTCTAATCTGTTAGATGTAAACATATAAATACAAAAAATTACACAATAAATAAGTCTGTTTCAGATTGATTGATTATAGTTTTTATTGTGGATGAGAAGATATTTTTTTATTGTTGTACCTGCATACATGGGGAAACCAAAAGATCGAGAGAGCTATGCTATTATGAGTGAACAACATGTTTTATTGGATTATGCTTTTGCTGTAAATGATGATTTTAATTTACGGTTAAAGTTGTTTGTTAATGAGACTGAAAACCAAAAAAGTTATTTATGGGTTTATGATTTGATTGATGAATTAAAAGCGCTATGTGAAAGGCATTAGTGCTTGAATAATTAGTGTTAAAATGGGGGAAGCTTTTATGCCTGCGGCAAATCAATATGGTAATAATTTTGAAGTTCAACTATATGCAATGTATGGTAAAACTGCCATTGAAGTAATGAGTGATTTTTATGCGCAACAACTGACTTACGAGGAGGTTGCTAAGCAGACTGGCTTCGCTTTACCAACGGTTCGAAAGTGGTGTAGAAGGTATAATATCAAGTTACTGGGTAGAAGATACCAGTTGAGTTCAAAAAAGACAATCTTTCAAGAAATGCTTAAGAAAAAAGAAATAAATTACTATAATATCTTAAGTAAGCCATGGTAAGAAGTGATTGTGTAATGTATTGAGAGTGTTCACTCTTAAGATAAGAATTATATCCTTTACATTGTGTGAAAATGCAGTTAAACACGGCTATTTGAAAGGCGGTAGTATTTATGAAAATTCTAGTGTTACATAATGATGTTAATTTGGTTAATGCAATGAGACTATTTTTTGAGTCGCGTCACCAATGCCATTTGACCGTTCATATGCATGCTCGTGATAAAGCCACTGCCTTTTGCAATATCAATTTTTCACAATACGATGCAGTGATTCTTGGCATTGTTTTGCCTTATGAAGATGGTGTTTCAATTTGCCGAAAAATCAGAGGGTTGAGTGCTATTCCAATCCTCATCATTGCAGATATTGAAAAAATTAAGCAATCGTTTGTTTGTAATAAACTAGGCGTTGACGCGAGTGATAACATGTTTTTTGATCTGAGTATTCTGGCATTAAAGGCAGGTGCTGATGATATCGTTCAAAGTAATATTTTAATGAGTGAATTATTTGCGCGTGTTAGAAATATTATCAATAGATGCGTAGAACCAGTCGCTGTCAATGCGCTTGAGAATATGGATCGACAATATCTCTTTAGCTTTAATGAAGGGGAGAATATATGTTTTGATATGACCAAAATGCAGTTAACTTCCAATTATGGATTAAGTGTTGAATTAACAACAAGTGAGGGTGAATTGTTAGCGATATTTCTTGCCTCGCCTAGAAAAATGCTCTCACGGGATTATCTTATTCAGAAAATTAAAATGCGTGATTATCACGGTCCGAGTGATCGATTTATCGATGTACGTATTGGCATGCTTCGAAAGAAATTGTTTGACTATCAATATAAATTTATAAGAACCGTTAGAGGCAAGGGCTACTTTTTTGATGCAGAAGTTATTGAAAAAGTTCGTTAATATATGAATGATGAACTATCGCTGCGAGACATGGAGAGCGGAACGCGAGGTCGAGTAGACAAGGTAGGCGTGGCTTCATTCCCAGCGCGCGACGTGCCGTAGGCGCCAGAGCAAGTCTGTGCTTGAAGCTATATTTTCACGCCGTAGAGGCATACAGGAGCAAGGTGGCGAAGAAGAATACGTAGTTTTCGTCGCAGCCTGCTTGAGAGGGAGCCGTGCCGCCCAAAAGAATAAA
Organism: Caedibacter sp.; assembly: GCA_020629575.1. Lineage (GTDB taxonomy): Bacteria > Pseudomonadota > Gammaproteobacteria > Francisellales > Francisellaceae > Caedibacter. The sequence goes on from JAHDDB010000034.1 coordinate 3,135, forward strand.
CCGCCGAGGGAAGCGATTCGATTTTGGCTGACTTGGAAGTCCCAAAATCTATTATGAGCCCCGAGGCACCCTGACTGCCCTATGTTGAAGCACGCATTATGGCAATAGTAATTTGATTGACAGGGAAATAAGATGCAGATAAGCAGCAAACGATTAACACTTCTGGTAGGAACTATTTTATTTGTCATTATTATGCTAAGTGATGTGTATTTTTACTCATTAAATCAGCAAGCTCATCAAAAGATCATAAAGATAGAAAATGAACTAAAGCTTAAAAATAAATATACAGATATGCTTGATTTTGCTTATAACTTTATGTCTCGTTTAACAAGTGAGGTGCTTTTTCAAGAACCTGATTACTACCAAAAACATTTGACTACCAATGTGTTTGAATTACTAAAGAGTAATGTTGGTTGGGAAAAGAAAATCTTACATTATTCGATTTCGGGTGTTACTATTTCTGGCAATGGACAATCTATCCTGAAAGTAGACCTTACGGTTATCAATAAGTTTGATAAGCAACAGACAGTGGTTATATACCTCTACATAGAGGGAGAGTCTGGAAACTTTATTATTACCCACTTAAAAGATCATGATGTAAATAACCCAAAAATTCATCAAGAGGCTTGATGATTAAATTCAAGGAGGTGCCCGTTGTTTAAAAGCGTATTAATCATAGAAGATGATAAAGAGATTGCCGTAAATTTACGTGATTTATTTATCCAGAAAGGTATCGATGCTTATAGTGTACAAGATGGGCGAAATCTTGATCGTTTGCTAAAATCACAAAGCTTTGATTTAGTCATATTAGATCTGATGCTCCCATATACCAATGGTGCCCAGTTATGTCAGGAAATCAAGGCAAGCAAAAACATTCCAATTATTATGATTAGCGCACTAAAAGACCCGCATGAAAAAGTCAATGCGTTAGAGTTAGGAGCAGATGATTTTTTAGACAAGCCAGTTCATATTGAGGAGATTATTGTCAGAGCAAACAACATAATAAAAAGAAGGTTGTCTCAAAATTTCAATAAGCAGTTTGCGGTGAGTTATTACCAGTTTTCAGATTGGTTGCTTGATGTTAATCGCATGAAACTAGAAACTGCTACAGGCGTTAGTGTTGCATTAAGTAAACAATTATATGATATTTTAATACTGTTTTTAACGCATCCGAAAGAAGTATTAACGCGGGACTTTATTGCTAGCAGTTTACACAATGGGCAGCTTCATGATAATTATGATCGAAGTATTGATGTAGCAGTCAGCAAGCTGCGGAAAAGACTTCAAGCTTCGGACGGTATGGAGTTTATTCAAACACAACATGGTAAAGGATATTATTTTAATGCTGAGGTTAGCACAATTGAAGAGGTCGAAAAAACAGAAAACACAGAAAACACAGAAAACACAGAAAACACATAGAAAGTTGAAAACGCCCACCTTTAAGCTTTGGCATTTTAGTTTTGTGCTTTTTGTTAGTGTCGTGCTAGCTATTTGCCTTGTGCTTTTTTTCACCTATAAACAAATCAGTAATGATGTTCGCTTGCAGCTACACCACAGAGCGCTGTGGAATTTAATGGATATTGTTGAATATGGACGTACACATCCTGATGCAAAACTAGCTAAAACAATGAGTGAAGAGCATTTTCGCTATATGAACTTGGATGAGTTTTATCTCGATTTAGATCTTTCTAAATTGCCATTTTATACACCATTAATCAATGTCAAAAATAAAACGGCTTTTGTAGACTATAGTGATACACATGAGCTAGGTCGTGACTTTTCACTATATGTAAAACCAAACTTATGGTTGAATGTTGCCGTTAAGCCTAATTATAATTATTTGTTAGCAAGTGTTTCAGGACATATTGTTGTGATGCTGTTTTTGTGTCTGACATTACTGTTTTCAGCATTTATTATTTATAGATTGTCATGCAATTTGCGAAGGGTTTATGCCATTGCTGATGATATTGGGATTACACCAAATAAATCAATTCTTATGAGTATTTTTGATGGCTCTCATGAAATGTTTAAAATGATGCATAAACGTATTGATGACTTAATTAATACCAGAACACAGATTATTAGTAGTATTTCACACGATTTAAAAACGCCATTAACACGTATTAATTACCGATTGCAGTTGCTGCAAATAGAGAAAGAGCTAAAAGATAAGTGCCTAGCCGATACCAAAGAAATGCAAACAATGATCAATGAATTGGTTAGCATCTCACGCTTTGAGGAAGTACAAAAAGTGCAAATTGATTTTGATGCCTTAGTAGATACGGTAGTCGAAGGCTACATTGAGCAAGGGGGAGAGGTGATATATAAATCTCCGGAGTATCACGTATCTATTTATGGTAGTGAAGATGCCTTTGTTAGGATTCTTTATAATGTCATCGGTAATGCACTTAAGTTTGCAACGGATGTAACGATATGTTTGCAAATGGATAAATCAAATATCATATTAAGTATCGAAGATAATGGTCCTGGCGTGCCGGATGATATGAGTTTAAATGAGCTTTTCCGTCGAAGAGTGCAAGCTGATAATCAGGATATGTTACGCACACAGCAAGGCAGTGGCCTTGGTCTTGCAATTGTTTATGAGTTGGTGCATCAAACTGGTGGTGATGTCACCTTAAAGAATTTATCACCCAGTGGTTTTGGTGTTTATATTCTTTGGGGACGGTAAACTAAAGTCAGTACATTCTGTCAACAAGTCTGTAAAATACCAAATAAGTGGTATATAATCATCGGCACTTTCAGCATTCTATACAATTAATATGAGAAATATTCTAGTTACTAATGCATTGCCATATGCCAATGGTCATTTGCATTTGGGGCATATGCTTGGTTATATTCAATCAGATATTTGGGTGAGATTTCAAAAAATGCGAGGTAATCAGTGTCACTTTGTTTGTGGTAGTGACACGCATGGCACACCGATTATGCTTAAAGCGAAAAAAGAAGGGATTAAACCTGAAAAATTAGTTGAGCAAATGTCACAAGCACATCGCGATGATTTTATTGATTTTGAGGTTGAGTTTGACAACTATCATTCCACTCATCATCCATTGAATCAGGAAATTGTCGAAGCTATTTATTTAAAACTTAAAGCAAATGATCTGATTAGCACGCGTGAAATTGCGCAAGCTTATGATCCAAAGGCAGAGATGTTTTTGCCGGATCGTTTTGTTAAAGGGACGTGTCCCAAGTGTAAGGCAGAGGATCAATATGGTGATAGTTGTGAGGTTTGTGGTGCAACCTATTCGCCAACAGATTTAATTAATCCCAAATCTGTGGTTAGTGGTGAAACACCGATTCAAAAAAGCAGTGAGCATTTCTTCTTTAAGATCAGTGAATTAAGCGAAGATATTCAAAAGTGGATGAAGCACAACAAGGCATTGCAACCTGAAGTGCAGAATAAACTCAAAGAATGGTTTGAGTCAGGTTTGCAAGATTGGGATATATCACGTGATGCACCATACTTTGGTTTCCCAATTCCAGGCACGGATAATAAGAAGTTTTTCTATGTATGGCTTGATGCGCCAATGGGATATATTGCAAGCTTTAAAGACTTATGCAATCGCGCAGGCATTGATTTTGACGCCTACTGGAGCCAAGACAGCAAGGCAGAGCTTTATCACTTTATAGGTAAGGATATTATTTATTTCCATGCGCTTTTTTGGCCGGCAATCTTAAATGCCGTAGATTATCGAACACCTACGGGGGTTTTTGCCAATGGTTTTTTGACAGTTAACGGTAAGAAAATGTCAAAATCACGTGGCACGTTTATCGCAGCAAGAACTTACTTGAATCATTTAAAAGCAGATTATTTGCGCTATTATTTTGCCAGTAAATTAACCCCTAGAATCGATGATATCGATTTGAACTTAGAAGACTTCGTGCAAAAGGTGAACTCAGATGTGGTCGGCAAAGTTGTTAATATTGCCAGTCGTTGCGCAGGCTTTATCAATAAGCGCTTTGATGGGGTGTTATCTGAGCATATTCATGATCAAGAACTAATTGAGCGTTTTCATGCGGCACATGAAGAGATCACAACACTTTTTGAGAAACGTGATTTTGCACAAGCATTACGTGTAATTATGCAGCTTGCTGATCAGGCGAATCAATATGTTGATGCTTATAAACCATGGCAACTGATTAAGGAGGAAGGTCAAGAGCAAACGGTGCATGAAGTGTGCAGTCTGGCGATTAATCTCTTTAAAATCATTATTGGTTATTTAAAGCCAGTAATGCCAGAGTTAGTGTTAAAAGCCGAGCATTTTCTAAATATCAATCAATTACAATGGGCGGAGATTCCTAATGTGTTATTGGGGCATAAGATTGATGTCTTTAAACCATTAATTGCACGCGTTGAGCCAGAAAAGATTGAATTAATTATTGAGGAGACAAAAAAGATGCAGTCAGAAGCAGAGCAAGCAACAGAGATCGCACCTGAGGCTGAAGTGAAAAATAGTTTAAATATTGCAAATGAAATCAAAATTGATGATTTCTTCAAAGTGGATTTACGTGTCGCACAAATTATTGAAGCGGAGCATGTTGAGGGTTCTAATAAACTATTGCGTTTGAAGCTTGATTTAGGTGAAGAACAAAGACAAGTATTCTCAGGCATAAAAGCAGCTTATAATCCAGAGAATTTAGTGGGTAAATACACGGTAATGGTGGCAAACTTAGCGCCACGCAAAATGCGTTTTGGACTATCAGAAGGAATGGTATTATGTGCCGGTGATGGAGATTCACTATATTTACTAGAGCCTGATCAAGGGGCAATTCCCGGAATGCGTATTAGCTAAATCTTCTGCTTTAAAATCAATGTGTTGTTTTTTTGAATCATCTCAAGTTGCTTTAATGCACTCATACCTAAAAGAATGAAATCATCATCTGTTTGAGGGTTAATGCTAGCGCGAACATTGCGCAATGTGATATTACCAATACGTAATTGATCAATTGATGTTTGATAAACGGTGATATTGCCATTAGCAGTACTGACGCTATAGCCTAAGCCTTTCTTTAATCCAATTTGCTTGGCAATATGCTCTGGAATGGAGACGGAACTTGCCCCCGTGTCGACTAGAAATTTGACTTTGACGTCATTAATAAAGCCAAAGCTGACATAGTGATGATTATAAGCATTTAATACAACTGTCTTTTCAACCGCGTTTTGTTGTGATGTTGGTGTTAGGTTTGCTTTTTCTTCATGTTGCAGATAAGAATGTGCAAGATAGGTGATAAAAATAAAGATGACAATCCAAAAAGCATAGATAAAGCGCTTTTGCATTGCTTAACCTAATGTTTCTTTTAATAGTTGAAAAATCTGGCGATAGGATTTGCCGGGGGTTTGCTGTGATACTTCTTTGTGATGATTGCGAATCAACTGGCGTAATTGCTGTGTATCAGTATGCGGGTGATCATTCATCAGTTTATCAAGGGCTGCTTTCATTGTATTATCATTAACAAGGGCATCACGCAATTGCTCTAAACGATGCATTTTAGCAATCTCAACCTGATTTTTCTGTGTATAACCATCGTAAGTGGCATAAGCTTCGCTAAGATCGGCATTGCGCATCAGCTTACCAATGTATTGCAACTGACGTTTCAACGCGATGCGTTGCATGGATTTTGCTTTGATGATTTCATCAATAATTTTCTCATCTAGTGGCATTTTTTTGATGCGTTCTTCACTTAGTTCAGTTAATTTCTTACCAAAGTCGGTGATATCATGGGCTTCTTTTTTAATTTGTGTGCGACTTTTTTCTTCAGTAAAATCATCACTGTTGTGATCTTGGTAATATTCTTCAGTCATTGCCGTTTTTCAATAGGATTTTGTGATAATGATGTGTAGAATGATACACCAAATTCCTAAGTTATATAACCTTATCTTGGAGGATACATCGATGTTTGATCGCCACGTTACCGTTGCACAATTTGATCCAGAATTATTTCAAGCCATTGAAAGTGAAAATAAGCGTCAACAAGAGCATATTGAGCTGATTGCTTCAGAGAATTACGCAAGTCCCGCAGTGATGGAAGCGCAAGGCTCACAGCTTACCAATAAATATGCCGAAGGCTATGCTGGTAAGCGTTATTATGGCGGCTGTGAATATGTCGATGTCGCTGAGGAGTTAGCCGTTAATCGCTTAAAAGAGCTATTTGGTGCGGATTATGCTAATGTGCAGCCGCATTCTGGTTCACAAGCAAATGCTGCTGTTTATTTTGCGCTGCTTCAACCAGGAGATACGGTTCTTGGTATGTCTTTAGCGCATGGTGGACATTTAACACATGGTGCTAAGGTCAGTTTCTCAGGTAAGTTATTCAATGCGATTCAATATGGTTTAGACCCACAAACTGGTGATATTGATTATGCAGAGGTGGCGCGTTTAGCAAAAGAGCATAAACCCAAGATGATTATCGCTGGATTCTCTGCATTTTCAGGCATTGTTGATTGGGCGCGCTTTAGAGAAATCGCTGATGAAGTTGGTGCTTATTTGATGGTTGATATGGCGCATGTTGCAGGTTTAATTGCCGCAGGCGTTTATCCAAATCCTGTTCCTTTTGCTGATGTGGTTACCAGTACAACTCATAAGACATTGCGTGGACCGCGCGGTGGAATTATTCTGGCTAAATCAAATCCAGATCTTGAGAAAAAATTCCAATCAATTGTTTTTCCAGGCACACAAGGTGGACCATTGATGCATGTCATCGCTGCCAAAGCCGTTGCCTTTAAAGAAGCATTGCAACCTGAATTTAAAACTTATCAGCAACAAGTGATTAAGAATGCTAAAAAGATGGCGGAAGTGTTAATGTCGCGTGGTGTTGATGTCGTCTCAAAAGGTACCGAAAACCATTTGATTTTGATTGATTTAATCAGCAAAGATATCACAGGTAAAGATGTTGAAGCCGCTTTGGGGCGCGCAAATATTACTGTAAATAAAAACTCAGTGCCGAATGATCCACGTTCTCCTTTTGTCACGAGTGGTTTACGCATTGGTACACCTGCGATTACAACGCGCGGATTTGCAGAGAACGAGTGTGCGCAAATCGCGCATTGGATGTGTGATATTATCGATGATCTTGGCAATGAAGCAAAAGAGCAGGAAATCAAACAGAAGGTTGTTGCACTTTGTGCTAAATTCCCTGTTTATTCAGAAGATAAAGCAGCTGAATTGGCTTAGCGATTGTTATTACTTTTTATCAGGATGATAATACTTCGGGGTAAAGCTAATCCCATATTTCACATACATCCACATTTTAGAGACAAAAGCTTGTAACTCAGGTGGATGCATATTTAATACATACATTTTCTTAATCATGGCTTCTGTTGGATTGACGTTGGGGTCTTTGAATAACTCATTCAAATATTGACTGTTATCAACAACGCCATTGGGTTGATAAATATAGTTGCTATTCATTGCTGCAATATAAGGATCCATATTGAAGTTTAAAAAAGCATAAGCAGCATCAAGATTTTTAGCACCTTTAGGAATCATCAGCATATCAAACCAGATGTTTGTTCCTTCTGCGGGTAAAACGTATTTTAAGATTTGATCAGGGTTGATTTCTTTAGCGCGCTCAACGGAGCGTACAACGTCACCCGAGTATCCCATAACAACACATAAATTACCGGCAGTGAAATCATTTTGGTACTTGTTGCTATCAAAATACTTAACATATGGGCGCACATTTTTAATCAAATACAACGCTGCCTTTTCATAAGCGGCTTTATCCGTGGTATTGGGGTCAATGCCTGCATAATAAAAATAATTGCCAAATACCTGCTCAGGTTCATCAAGCATTGAAACACCGCATTTAGATAGTGTTTTAAGATACTTTGGATCGAATAAATACTTCCAACCATTGGGCACAACAGCGTGTCCAAAGACTTTGGCAACTTCTTTGACATTATAGGCAATACCCGTTGTCCCATAGCTATAGACAATCGCATAATTATTCCCTGGATCATTAATTTGAGAAATCTTATCATAAATGGCTTTATTGCGATGTGCCCAGTTGGGAAGTTTGCTTTTATCAAGCTTAATAAGTGCGTGTGATTTGATCTCGCTCGGTAGGTAAAGCGCACCTTGCTCAATAACATCAAATCCAGAGGCGCCAGTCATTACCTTAGCGCGTGTCATATTATCATCAGTGGTATAGCTTAGACGCACACGAACGTTAGAAAGGTCACTAAAACATGGGATAAGATCCGGTGACATATAATCTGCCCAGTTTGTAAAATTAAGCGTTTGCTTGGTTTTAAATGGCGTAATTGGTGAGCTTAATAATTTCTCACTGCATTGAAAATCAGTAGCAGATAGAAAGCCCGAACAGCCCATAAATAGCGTAACAATATATGAAGTCTTTTTAAGTGTTATCGATAACATAACAAAGCCCGCAAAGTTATAAAATTAAAATATTGGGCTATTGTAGCGTTAAGTGACACCACTTGATAGAACTTATTGTCTGTTGTGTTAGTTCTCTTTGACTTCCTGAAATACAAATAGAGCCTTTGCAAATTATGGTTGGTATGTCAGCAAGTGATTTAATTCAATTCAATTCGCGAATGTAACAAGCTAGATTTTTAAATGTTAAATGACAACATTCGCATCAACGTGCTACCATGTACACAATCTATGTCAGAGAAAATTCTTTTTAAATAATGAGTATTAAAACAATCGAATCTTTAATTACCGCTGTACCTGATTTTCCAAAGCCAGGTATTTTGTTTCGTGATATCACACCATTGTTGGCAGATGCCGATGGTTTAACCAAAACGGCAACTCTTATGGCTGAGCGTATCAAAGAAAAGGGCTTAAAGCCCACAATTATCGCAGGACCTGAGAGTCGCGGGTTTATCTTTGGTGTGGCGTTAGCAAAGCATTTATCAATTGGCTTTGTGCCAATTCGCAAGCCTGATAAGTTGCCACGCGCGATACATGCCTGTGAATATGAGTTAGAGTATGGTACTGATAGATTAGAAGTGCATCAAGATGCTTTTTCTAACAATGACCAAGTATTGTTAGTGGATGACTTATTAGCAACAGGCGGTACGGCAAGTGCTTGTGTTGAGTTGGTTAGAAAAGCTGGAGCCAATGTTTTGGGTTCATTATTTGTAATTGAGCTTAATGGGCTCAATGGACGTGATAAAATGCCGCAAGATATCTTTATTGACTCATTAGTTCAATATGATTGAGATTAAACTTCATTTTGACGTTTCACAATATCATCAATTGTTACTGACATGGTTTAATCAACATGGGCGTCATGATTTACCGTGGCAGGGTGATTTTAACCCTTATCATGTGTGGTTATCTGAGATTATGTTGCAACAAACACAAGTCAAAACGGTTATTCCATACTTTCTCAAGTTTATTGATAAATTTCCGTATATCAGTGATCTAGCACAAGCAAGTCAAGATGAGATAATGCAATATTGGGCAGGGCTTGGTTATTATGCGCGTGCTAGAAACCTGCACAAAACAGCGCAAATTGTATATGAACAGTATAATGGTGTAATGCCTAATAATATTGATGATTTATTAGCATTACCCGGCATTGGTCGATCAACCGCACATGCGATCTTATCAATTGCGTTTAAGCAAGCAACACCGATTATGGATGGCAATGTTAAGCGCGTATTTGCACGTGTTTTTGCTATTGATGAAGTACTATCTGTGGCAAGTGCTGAGAAGAAACTATGGCAATTGGCGTATACACTTATGCCAACAAACAAAACACAAAATTATACACAAGCACAAATGGATTTGGGGGCGACAATCTGTACACGAACTAAGCCAAAGTGTGGGCTTTGTCCATTGCAAAGTATTTGTTTGAGTTTTGCCAGTGAGCGTGTTGATCAATATCCGCGAAAAAAAGAAAAAAAGGTAAAGCCAGTTCAATCAGCAGTGTTTCATCTGTATCAATATCAAGATGAGCTGCTCCTGGTCAAAAAACCAAACAAAGGTATTTGGGGTGGGTTGTATGCATTACCTGAAGCTGCATTACATATTGGTGAATATAGTCATATGCTATGTGAAGAGCAAAAGCATATATTCACCCACTTTGAGCTTTATTATGATATCAAAGTATATCAATTAACTCAGAAAGCAACGATTGATGATGCTTATTGGGTGAGCAAAGATAATATAAAGGAGTATGCATTGCCTGCACCATTGGCAAAGCATCTGATTTGCTAACAAGGGCTAAGGCTAAATATTCACCTAATACACCAAAGTATGCTCACCGTACCCTGAGCATCAGTCGAAGTGGCTAATCACACTTCATAGAGGCTTCGACTTACGCTCAGCCAACGCTTACGCAATAAAAGTGGTCAGGAATGTGGTCATAGCCCTAACAAGTGATGCAGATACATATTAGAAAAAAATGCGTAATTGGATGAAATGTAATGTTAGGCAGTTACGTGTTGATTAAGTACTTGAAAAATCTCTTTGGTCACTGTGTCAACACTTTGATTGCCATCAATTTTAACATAAGTAGGCTTTTTAAGCTTGGTGCCTGCTATATCAAAATGCTGGTAGTATTCAATCAATGGTGCAGTTTGCGCATGATAGACATTTAAGCGATTTTTAACGGTTTCTTCTTTGTCATCTTCGCGTTGAATCAAGTCTTCACCGGTTTGATCATCTTTGCCAGTCACTTTTGGTGGGTTATTGTCAATGTGATAGGTGCGGCCTGAAGCCTCATGAATTCTACGACCTGACATGCGTTTGATAATGATATTGTCATCTAAAGTGATCTCAATAATAAAATCAATATTAATGCCAAGCTTTTTAAAGGCGTCGGCTTGCCCTAATGTGCGTGGTACGCCATCAAGCATAAAACCATTGTTACAATCAGCTTGCGATAGACGTTCTTTAACGATTTGCATAATAAAGTCATCAGAAACAAGCTCGCCAGCATCTAATATTTTCTTTAGCTTTATGCCGGTTTCAGAGCCTGATTTGATCGCAGCTCGCAGCATATCACCTGTGGAGATCTGTGGAATATTGAATTGTGTTTCAATACGCTTTGCTTGCGTGCCTTTGCCAGCCCCTGGTGGACCTAGAAGAATAATGTTCATATGCTTTCCATTAAAAGTAAAAATAAAGTGTGGCTCTATGATAAAAAGAAATGGTTTAAAAGTCTTTTAAAAAATTGGTTAGGTTTGAATTTTCGTCCGTTTATCGTTAGCGTACCCTGAGCGTAAGTCGAAGGGAGAAATTGCAAATAAGAAATACTGCAAAATGGTTTGTGATGAATATATCAGTAGTATAAAATAACGCGGTCTTAAAACAGCAAGAAGATTGAGAACTATGTGCGGTGTTGTTGGGATTATTGGGCATGAGCCTGCAAATCAGAAATTGTTTGATGCATTAACGATGTTGCAGCATCGTGGGCAAGATGCCGCAGGTATTTTAACCTGTGATGGTTATCATATGTCGCTACGCAAAGATAAAGGGCTTGTTGTTGAAGCGATTCGCACGCGTCACATGGAGCGCTTGCAAGGCAATTTAGGTATTGGTCATGTACGCTATCCAACCGCAGGATCAGATAGTGTTTTTGAGTCACAACCTTTTTATGTCAATTCACCTTATGGCATTGCCTTAGCACATAATGGGAACTTAATTAATACCACGCAAATTCGCAAAGAATTGTTAGAGAATGATTTTCGTCATATTAACACCAGCTCAGATTCGGAGCTTTTGCTTAATGTATTAGCCTCAGAATTGCATAAAGCAGAAGTTTCATTAACAAACTTTTCAACCGATATCTTTTTTAATGCATTAACCAAGCTTTATCAACGTTGTATTGGTGGCTATGCCGTTGTTGGTGTGATCGCGGGCGCTGGTTTGTTTGCCTTTCGTGACCCGCATGGTATTCGTCCTTTGGTATTGGGTGTAAAGGAAGTCGATGGCAAGAAAGAATATATGGTTGCGTCTGAAACCGTTGCATTAGACTGTGATGGTTATGAAGTGGTTGGTGACTTAGGTGCTGGCGAGGCGATCTTTATTTCTCTTGATGGCGATCTTACGCGCAAAGTATGCGCCCCTAACGCTAGTTTATCACCTTGCATTTTTGAATATGTTTATTTAGCGCGCCCTGATTCTGTGATTGATGGGGCGTCTGTTTACAGTGCACGTTTAGAGATGGGGCGTATTGCTGGAAAAAACATTTTAGCTGAATTGCCAGAGCATGATATTGATGTAGTGATTCCGGTGCCTGACTCAGGGCGGCATGCTGCATTGCCATTGTCACGCGTTTTAGATGTGCCATATCGTGAAGGTTTTGTCAAAAATCGCTATGTTGGGCGCACGTTTATTATGCCTAATCAAGCAGCACGTCAGAAATCTATTCGCAAGAAGCTCAATACCATTAATCATGAGTTTAAAGGTAAACATGTGCTTTTGGTTGATGACTCTATTGTGCGTGGCAATACATCAAAATTGATTGTTGAGATGGCAAGAAAAGCCGGTGCGCGTAAAGTATCAGTCGTATCAACGGCACCTGTGGTCAAATACCCTAATGTCTATGGTATCGATATGCCAACGCATGATGAGCTTATTGGTCACAATCGTAGTATTGATGAAATTCGTCAGTGGATTGGCGTGGATCATTTATTTTATCTAACGACAGATGATTTAGTTTCCGCTGTACGTAAAGAGGCTCCGCACTTGAAGCATTTTGATACCTCAGTGTTTGATGGTAAGTATGTTACCGGTGGAATTGATGAGCATTATTTTGAAGCATTGTTAAATCATCGCAAACAACAAGCAGAAAATACGTCATCAAAACTAGGTGCTGTTGATATGCATAATCAAGAATAACATGAGATTATGCCTAGCTATTATGTGGATGGTCATCGCACCTCATTTGTAAGGTGATCTTAGATGAATTCATTGAACTGATCTTCGGTCAAAACCGTTGGCACCTATTTGTACTTCTTCTCTTTAGCCATTTTTAGCTCAATAATCTTATCTAAATTGGAAAAATCATATTTGGGTGCAACATTATATTTTAAAAGGTATTCAGAAAAATTAATAACTTGCAATGAGTTGATCGTATGCAATGTTGGAAAATTATTGATATCATTGCTGATGTCTTTTGTCTTTAATGTCAAACCCTCACAGTTCAAGTAACAAGCCGCTAGGCAGTTACATTTAAACCAAGGACTTTAATTCCGACTCGGATTATTTTATAAGAAATGGAATCTGTACTACCAAATTGCCAATTGGTTCTATCTAGCGCAAGATAGAACTTCGCTTTTTTGCTAAGCATTTGCTCGACACTCCACTTTGCAACAGCATCATAATCAAACTCAACATCTTTAAAAAATC
>JAHDDB010000206.1 GCA_020629575.1 Caedibacter sp.
CCCGCTTCACCATTCCGAACTCAGAAGTGAAAACAGTTAGCGTCGATGATAGTGTGGCATTCGCCATGTGAAAGTAGAACATCATCAGGTTTTTTATTTAGAAAGGCACCTAACGGTGCCTTTTTGCTTTCTAGGATAGGACTTTTTCAAAAATACTTCGTTTATATTTGTATCGTAGCGGCTATAGCGTATATGATATCGATGGAGCTAATGATAAGGAGACGTATCCATGTCACAATATATTTTGACACTCGATCAAGGTACAACGAGTTCACGTGCGATTATATTTAACCACAAAGGTCAAGTGGTTGAAATGGCACAACAAGAGTTCAGGCAAATTTATCCAAAACCGAGTTGGGTTGAGCATGACCCTAAGGAAATCTGGAGCACACAGGCTGCAGTTGCTGCTACTGCTATCACTAAAGCAGGTATTAATGGTAAAAACATTGCTGCTATTGGCATTACTAATCAGCGTGAAACAACGATTGTTTGGGAGCGCGACACGGGTAAGCCGATTTATAATGCAATTGTATGGCAGGACAGACGAACAGCAGATTTCTGCAATAAATTAAAAGCTGAAGGCCATGCCAAAATGATCCAAGAAAAGACAGGCCTTGTGATTGACGCCTACTTCAGCGCCTCTAAGATCAAGTGGATTCTTGATCATGTTGATGGTGCACGTGAAAAAGCCAAACAGGGTAAACTATGCTTTGGTACGGTGGATACTTGGCTTATGGCTAAGTTTACGAACCTACGCTTACATGCAACAGATGCAAGTAATGCAAGTCGCACGATGCTTTATAATATCCATACCAATCAATGGGATGATGATTTATTAAAGTTGTTTGATATCCCTAAGGAAATGATGCCTGAAGTAAAATCCTCAAGTGAAGTGTATTCACAAACTGCAACGACTCTTTTTGCGACAAAAATTCCGATAGCAGGTGTAGCGGGAGATCAACAAGCGGCCTTGTTTGGTCAAATGTGTACGGAACCGGGGATGCTGAAGACTACCTATGGTACGGGGTGTTTTATGATGATGAATACAGGTGACACTCCAGCAGTTTCAAACAATAACTTATTAACGACAATTGCTTGGCAGCTTAATGGCAAAACAACCTATGCGCTAGAAGGAAGTGTCTTTATGGGTGGTGCAGTTATTCAGTGGCTACGAGATGAGTTAGGTATTTTGCAAAATGCCTCTGATAGTGAAAAGCTTGCATTGTCTGTTGCTGATAACGGTGGTGTTTATTTAGTACCTGCAATGGCAGGACTGGGTGCGCCACACTGGGATCAATCAGCACGTGGTTCAATCTTTGGTTTAACACGTGGCAGCTCTAAAGCGCATATTGCGCGCGCAGCACTAGAGAGCATTGCTTATCAAGTAATGGATATTGTTAGTGCAAAAGTCTCAGATACTGATATTCATCTGACTGAAATGCGTGTTGATGGAGGTGCCGTGGCAAATAATTTCCTAATGCAATTTCAAGCGGATATGCTTAATGCTAAGGTTATTCGCCCACAAGTTCTTGAAACAACCGCGTTAGGCGCTGCTTATTTGGCAGGTCTTGCGGTTGGTTATTGGTCGGATGTTAATGAGCTGAAATCATTATGGTCAGTTGAAAAGGAATTTACAAGCTCACTGAATAATGAACTACGCACACAATATACGAACTATTGGCACAAAGCCGTAACAAGAGCAAAAGGATGGAGTGAAGAATAATAATGAAGATCCCAAAATATCAGCAAGGTATTTTAGAAAACTTGCCTTCATCAGCAATTTATTTATTTTTTGTGTTGGAAGATAAAAGCAAATTAAATGAAGTGATGCAAAGTTTGCGCCAACTGATTGATGGTCAATCCACCGTAATTGGCTTGGGTGAGGCGCTTATGCACAAAGCGGAGCTAAAAAGTGATTTCAAAGTATATACACCAACAATAAAGCAGCAAAAGCTTGCACCTAAAACACATTGCGATTTAGTACTTTGGTTGAGAGATGATGATCAAGGTATGTTGCTGCATAAGGCACGTCAAATTATTGCTATTGCAAGTGGCGCTTTTCAATGCACAGATATCTCACGTGCTTGCACTTATTTAACGTATGAGCAAGATGGCAAAATGGTTGATCATGATTTATCTGGCTTTGAAGATGGTACCGAGAACCCTAAAGATGATGAGCAATTTAATACTGCCATTATTGTAAGTGATGATAAATATTTAGATGGCTCAAGTTTTTGGGCTGTTCAAAAGTGGCAGCATGACTTTGCTTGGCTTGATAAAGCAAGTCAGCAAGCTAAAGAGGAGCTTATTGGACGAAGCTTGGATGATAACCGTGAATTTGAAGATAATAAGCCGTTTGCCCATGTTAAACGCACGGCGCAAGAGAGTTTTGACCCTGAAGCATTTATGTGGCGCCGATCGATGGCATGGATTAATGATCGACTTGAAGGGGGATTAATATTCTCGTGCTTTGCTACAAGCTTTTATCCTTTTGAAGCGCAGTTCTTACGAATGACAGGTGAAGAAGATGGTATTGTCGATGGCTTATTTAAGTTCTCAAAGATATTATCAACTCA
>JAHDDB010000035.1 GCA_020629575.1 Caedibacter sp.
AAGTATAAAATCCTTGTATTATAGAGTTTGATAGGCTTATGCGTCAGAGCTGATTTAAAGTAGCAGATAAACTTTGACCCGCACCCTCTAAATGATCACTCGCTGTTGCATTAATGCTGCCTGAAATAAGTTGCGTACTAAAGTTTGCACCTAAATTTATCATTTCCAAATCAGGGCTTTCCATATAGCCGATATTTATTGAATCAAAGATAAACTCATTAGTTGTATCGTTATGTGTATAGTTAATATTATTGGCAAGCGTTTCACTTTTTGGTGTATATTGAGAACTAAGACCAATGATACCGACTTGATCTATGGTATATGATAGATTCAGACCAAATGAATAATTAAATTCATCGATGACAATACTTCCTAAATGTTGCGAGTTTTGCCAATCTAAATTGACATAGCCACTGATATTTAAGCCATATCGATTAAATAAGGATAAGTTATAGCCAAGCGTATAATAGAAAACATCACTCATAAAATCATAATTGATTGAACCTGAAAAATCACCAAAACGTCCAAGTGCGACATTCGCCGCAAGGCCAATAGAACCAGACTCATAGCCTACGGCAAAAGGAGAGTCTTGTAGTTCACTTTGATATTGACTATATGAAATACCAATATTAGAACCATTGATAAAAGATGTATTTAAACTAGCTTGCAAACCGTAACCCAAGCTATTATCAATACCTAAACTTAAATTACCAAAGAGTGACCAGGGGAGCTTAAACTGATTGTTTAGTTCAAGCACAGTCAAGCTACCTGCTTGATATGCTGCTACATTTGAGAGCATATAACGATTCATCACCTTACTCATGCTACCACCTAAATAAGGTCTATCAAAATATGTCCCTCCAGTTGCCGAAGATGCAATACCTCCCCATACCGCATAGGCAAAGCCCAGTGCCGGATCTAGTCCCGATATAACAAATGGTTTTTCGATCAACTTATTTACTGTTGAAACATGCGTACTCCCTTGATAGACCTCTATTTTCACATTATAAACACCAACAGGAAAATCTTGCGTACTTAAGTCATACATCCCTGCATTAAAATTTTGCACACTAATAAGCTTATTATCTTTATAAACACGCACCGTAGACTGCGCTGGAAAGAACAGTGTAATAGGATGAAGTGTATCACTCTCACTCGAGGTTGATAATCGACTATTAGAGTATAAAGAGGCAGCGATCACACTGCCTGAATAGCCAAAATTTATTCTAGATAAAGCACCTGCACCTAATAATCCACCACCATAACCAAGTGCCACTGAATTACTTTTAAGATCATGGGCTATTTGAATTTGATTCAAGATCGCATCAAAACCATTGCCATCATCATATGAAAAACCAAAAGAACTGGTGATATTGGTTTGCTCAAAACTCACTGTATTGCCCACGCCGAAATATAGTGATGAGTTATTATTGGTATAGGATGAGAAATCCTGTACAACATTAAGGTTATAGTTGAAAATTGATGAAAATCTATTAACACTTGGCTTTATAAAGCTATCATCAAAATAAATACTTTCATTCGCGCCACTGTTTATCAGTGCATCTGGGTTAATATCAATCGTTAAGGTTAATGCTTCAATATCTAGAACCGAACGCAATAACCATCTACTGTCATCTGGAAACAAGATAACTTCATCAAGTGCAAGCCCCTCTTTTCCCAACTTCGTTATAAGATAAGTTTTTAACGATGGCTTTACTTTCCATTGATTAAGTAGCTTTGTAAGATCTACTGTATATTTATCAGCAGTGATAAATTGAACACTATATTCATCAATGCTTTCGCCGTGATAAATCAGATCGACAACCAACTCGCTAGTATAGAGCATGCTCTCGAAACCAGATGGCACAAGATCAATGAGTGATGTATTAGCCTCATTATTTCCTTCTGCATAAACTGCCAATGATATGCTCAGCCCAATGACAGATGTTATAAACTTTCTTTTCAACTTCAGAGAATAATTCACTTTATTTACACTCACTCATATAAATAGTAATAAAACAGCAACCTCAAAATGATCTATCACTCTGAATATATACCACTCAAAAACTAAAGAAAAAACTCACACAAGATATTCTTGATTGTCTAGCTGCAAGGCAATTTGTATTGTCACAAATCAACAATAAGCTGAGCCGTAGTTACTCACACACCCTTGCTGCTGAAATGATACGCGCCCTTTTACCAGAGAAAAGGTCATAGCTAATGCAACATATTTATTGGAGTCACGAACTTTTGCTATTTCAACACCCCGCCTCACAAGCTTAAGCATCCCTCTTGCAAAGAGGGGTGGCAGCCGCAGGCTGATGGGGTGTTTATAAAATCATAGCTTTTTCTAAAGTGCATAACTTCAGTTATTTATAAATCATGACATTACAAAGGCATAGCCCTTTCTAATTCGCTCTAAGAAAAGGTTGCTTGTATTTGTATATTAATACCACTAAAACTATAAGCACTCGCATCCCCAAAAGCATTCATATACTCAATTTCCGTACTAACATCTTCACTACCCACAACAAATGCCAGTGGAATATATGCCACCTTGTCACTCGCTATTGGACTAGAAATAGTCATCGTAGAACTTTGTGATGCTGGATTCCAAGCATCAGCTTGTTTCGCTGCATTAATAGCTGTAGCAGGAACATCATCTATACCTAAAGTTACTGCTGCTTTATCCTCAATGGTAACAACTGAACCTTCAAATGGGTAAAGTACATCAGCTTCTAAAGTTTTTTCACCAACAATCTGTTTACTAGCATCTAGTCCAGTAAATTTTACATTTAGTTGTGATATATTTTTCGCACTTTGCTCTTCATATACAGCAAGCCATCTTAGTGCCTCTGTATCAAAATGATCTATTGAGACAGCATCAGCATTTGTTAATGGTTTTTTTATACCAGTATAAACGCCTTTCATATTTGAACCAGCAACCGTATCATTAACTATACTAATGCTTGCATTAGCACCTAATGTTAACGAAAACGATGCGGCATTTTTTTGTGGGTTTTGCCCTAAGCCATCATATAAAACAAAAGCCACATTTGAGGAGAATGTAACTGGAACAGATGCCGAAACAGTTGTTGTCATGCTAGCCGTAGGACTTTCAATAGCATTTACCTGTCCTGTTAAAACGATTGCCATCATTGATGAATACAAAGATAGTTTAATTGATTTTTTCATATTTAGACCTTACTTATTTTAGATTAAACAACGTTATCAAAGGTAAAATGTTTTCTTGATGGATGAGTTTCCTGTTTTTATAAAAAGAAAAACCTCCCCTTGATAACCCAAGAGACGGATGTCTCTAAGCTGGTTTGGATATACTCTAATATCCTGATTACCGCCCACAGCACACGGTGTAACGACATTATTTCCCTCATCTTGCGCTTTAGGTCGAAAACTACATTTTCCACTAATATCCAAAATAATGAGTGCATTACCTTGGTTTTGTAACGTAACTTTCTCACCCTCAACCACCTGTAAATCATACGTATAATCAGGGTTCTTTGGCTCAACAACAATTGCTGTGGAGACACCTAAGTTAAGTGTTGCTTCTGCTGCGACCTTTTCATCAACATCAAAGCCATATTTCTTTTGCGGCAAAACCGGGGTGAATTTCAATCGATAGAACGCAAGCTTATCTGCACTGTTGATCTCTCTATTTATAATGAAATTAACATCTTCCTTACGCTTTGGACCTAAAATCATTTTTTGCGGTGAAACCAACAGCCCTGACAAAGCCATATCTTTAATTGTCATTTCTTCTTCAGCTGGCATGTTGTTTTTGTCTGCCTTATCATTACCTTGAGCAAACGGTTGATTAACCTTCTCTAGATTGATTAAATAATAACTTGTTTTACATGAGCTATTCGTAATACGCTTTACGAGCCCTAATTCATTTTTCTCATTCTTATAAACATAATCAAACATACCGCTAACTGTCACACCGCCATTGCAATCTTTAAATGGCACCGCATATGCCATGCTACCCACGACTAGTGACAACGTACTTAATATATGTTTTGCAAAAAATCTCATATCACTTTACCTATCATTTGTTATGCATCAAGCACTCCCCGAAACGCTTGAGCACATAATACCCAGTTAACGGGTCTTTTAAACCCTATTATCGTTAACAGCCATTAACATAATCTGCGTTTTGATTGCTAACTATTCTCGCCAAAATACCGATATAATCATGCTTCACGAATCAAGTAAAAATGGCTAAACTTGGGTAACAAGCCATGGATATAAATGGGGCAAAAGAAGAAATGAATATTAATAAAGTGCTGATAATTGATGATGACAAAGGGATCGCTGATGCAATAGCGCATTTTTTCGAGCAAAAACTCTTATTTAGCTCACATGCTAGTTGCGGGCAAGATGCTTTGGAGATGCTACAAAAAGAGCGTTTCTCGGCAGTTATACTCGATCTTAATTTACCGGATATATATGGTATTGAGCTATGCAAAAGTATTCGCAAAGACTTGCCAGATATCCCGATTTTGATTCTTTCCGCCAACACCGGCGAGGTTAATCGTATTATCGGTCTTGAAGCCGAGGCCAATGACTACATGGAAAAGCCCTTTAATATTCATGAGCTGTATGCACGCGTTAACAATCTGATAAAGTTCAGTGTAAGCAATAAGCCAAATCAAACCAAAGCCATTATCTTTAATTCATTAAGCTATCACTTACATGATAAAACACTGTCAAGCCTAAGTAATAAAATTAATCTCACACAAACCGAGCAGCGTTTACTTGAGCTCTTTCTAACACGCCCAGGGCAAGTGATATCCAAACATGAGATTGCCGATAAGTTTGGCATGGCGGATCAATCTGATAGTCGCTCACTTGATGTTATTATCAGTCGTCTACGCACCAAGATTGATGACAAGCAAGCCAATCTCTTACAAACCATTCGCGGTCATGGTTATGTTTTTGTCGGACGTTTGCAGTATAAATAATTACAAATACGATACAGGAATATATGAAACGGACTCTGATAGCAATCCATCACTTTCTTTTAGACAAATAACCGCACCTTCAGCAATCTTCTTATCGAGATTTTTAAGTACCGAAAAATGTTTTGATGCCGTTCGTGATGGCGTCGCTGTTTTTTTAAACTCCACAGGGTATAACTGATTATTTTGCTCTATCAATAAGTCAACTTCTCTTTGATCTGCATCACGATAAAAATAAAATGGTGCTTGCTTGCCGTTATGCCAGTAACTTTTTAATATCTCGCTTAACATATAAGTTTCTAATATAGCACCTGACATCGCACCTGATTCTAATGTCTCAGGAGAGGTCCAATTCGTAAGATAAGCACACAACCCTGTATCAAGCATATATACCTTAGGCGTTTTAATCAGCCGCTTGGTGATATTATTGTGATAAGGTGGCAAAAGGTAAACAATTCCTGATGCCTCAAGGATAGATAGCCATGACTTAGCCGTTTTCTGATCAATGCCAACATCTCTGGCAATATCTGCATAATTCAATAACTGACTTGTTCGTGCTGCAACCGCTTTTAAGAATTTGTTAAATGATAAGATATCACCGACTTGCGTTAAATCCTGAACATCTCTTTGTAAATACGTCTGGACATAAGCGCTGTAAAACATATCTCTATCCATAGCACTTGCACTTAACGTCTGATTGTCACCATTTTGCTGCCATAAACGAGGAAAGGAACCTCGCCAAATATGCTGATAAACCTCCATTAGATCCTTTTTAACTGCATGAGTTCTCGCATGTTCAATCCATGCCATACTTGGCAAAAAAGGTTGTGATTGATTGGCTTCATTATTTATCTCTGCTTGCGAGAAACCCAACATATCAATAATAGCCACGCGCCCTGCTAAGCTCTCAGTCACATTTTTCATTAAGTGAAACTTTTGTGAACCTGTCAGCCAAAACATGCCAGATTTTTTCTCGCGATCAACGACGATCTTAATATAACTAAATAGCTCTGGTGCGTACTGCACTTCATCAATAATTAATGGTGATTTATAACGCTGTAAAAAAAGGGCTGGATCACGCGTTGCTAATTCACGCAAATCTAAATCATCTAAGGTGACATAGGCATACTTATCTGTACATGACTGAAGTAAAGTTGTTTTACCTATTTGACGTGCTCCAGTCACTAAAATGACAGGGAAACTTTGCGCGGCGTTATGTACCACATCATGTAACGTTCGCTGAACAATCATATATTTTCGTATAATCTGGAATTTGAATCCATATTATACGAAAATATATGATATTCAATAATTATATTACGGCTATGACCATATTACTGCCCACTTTGATTTTGTAAGCGTTGGCTGAGCGTAAGTCGAAGCCTCTATGAAGTGTGATTTTCCCAAGCTTACCCACTTCGGCTGATGCTCAGCGCACCGCTTCGACTTACGCTCAGGGTACGATGAGCACTTATGGGTGAATATTTAGTCTTAGCCTATATTACAATACTTGAATTCTTTTTTTCAATCGCGTTGTTGACACCGTTTCAATAGTTTTAACATCCTGACTATACCAGGAGATCCATAGCTCATACATAAGCCAACGAATCTCATCAATCTCAAGGGTGTTAATCGCGCCTTTTTGTTGCATTTTTTGTTTAAGCAAATGAGCGAGTTCCTCTTGCTCAATTTGATACTGGCGATCCTGCTTTGCTGCTCTTGTTGCCTTTTCCAAGCGATTACTAAGTGCTTGTAGATAGAGTGCAATACGTTGTAACCAATGATAAGGTGTTTTTACAATAAAACCCTTATAAACTAAACCATCAACGATACTACGCACTTCTTGGTAAAGTGCTAATAAATCAAAAGGCAACTTCTTGCGATTAAGTAATTTATGTAAGCTTTGATAGCTTAACATCAAGGCTTCAATATCACTGCATAGATTTTCAATCGTTGATACTAATTGCCCTCTTCCTGAATCATACATCGCATTAAACTGCCCACGCGCGCGTACAACAGGCTTTTTCTCAATCGCAAAAGCAATATCATAAGCTTTAGCTATTAATTCATCCTGCCATTTCGTCTCTTTGATAAGACTAAATAATAAATGCAAGTTCTTATTATGCGCGATACGTTCAACTAACGTGCGGTTGATATGTGCGCAGGAAAGCATTAATAGCTTACGTGTTGCAAACCTTATTGCAATTTCGGCTTCCACTAGGGTTGATTTTTGCGTTAGTACCACACCATCCTCACGTGTCTCAATGCATGGATAAACACTTAGTTTAATGCCATGTTCTGTGACATCACGCGTTAATGCAATCTCACAAAAATCCCATGCTTGATAAAGTGTATCATTGTTCTTTTTAGCCACTTTTACCTGTGGACGCTCAATACTACGCAATTTATCGCGAATCACGCTTAGATCACGACCTTCAGCCAGCACCTTATTTTGCGGATCAATCACACGATAATTCATATATAAATGCGCCTCAATAGCCGCATCCTGCCAAACACTTGAGTCAAATGAAATACCGGTAATACGCACTAATTGACGCACTAGAATATCATAGAAGTTAGCCGCTAGATCAATATCAATCGCCTCAATGACCGCTTGTGCATAATGTGGCACTGGCACACACGCTTTACGGATATTCTTAGGAAGTGCACGCATCAAAGCAATAACTTTTTCCTCCAACAATCCAGGCACAAGCCAGTCACATTGATTAGCATCGATTTGATCTAATAGCACTAATGGCACGGTCATCGTTACCCCATCATCTTTCGCTGTCGGGTCAAAATGATAACTTAATGGCAACTGAAACCTGCCAAAATCGAAGAAATCAGGATAGGCATTGTCGGTTACATCACGTGCTTCATGTTGCATCAGACTTTTTTTGTCAAAGATCAGCTGCTCACGCTCAAGCTTTGATAAGGATTGATACCATTTTTCAAATACCACACCATTGTTAATATCTGCTGGAATCAGTTTATCGTAATAGCTAAATAAGGTTTCTTCATCAACGACAATATCGCGTTTACGCGCCTTATGCTCCAAGTCTTCAACTTCTTCTAATAGACTTAAGTTCTTTTGGAAAAACGCAGCATTTGTTGCAAACTCACCATACACCAAAGCATGACGAATAAATAACTCCCGCGAGACTTGTGGATCAACATCACTGTACTGCACCTTACGATTAACCACAATATCCAAACCATAAAGTGTAATACGTAAGCTTGCCATCACTGCTTTACGTTTTTGGCTCCAATGCGGCTCGCTATAATGCTTTTTGCTTAAGTGCTCAGCAATAGATTCTAACCAAGCAGGGTCAATTTTAGCGATCATTCGTCCATAGAGTTTGGTCGTTTCGGTAATTTCAGCAGCACATAACCATTTCGGTGTGCGTTTGAATTGCGATGAGCCAGGGAATATATGAAACTTCATGCCGCGAGCACCTAAGTATTCTTTAAGCTCATAATTAAAGCCGATATAACCCAATAATCCTGATAATAACGCTTGATGAACCTGCGCATAGCTTGACTTGCTTTCTGAGATTGTCCACTTAAAAGTCTTAGCGAGATTCAGCAGTTGAAAATAAACCTCTCGCCATTCGCGCATTCGCAAAGGAGATAAAAAATTCTTTTTGCAATATTCACGTGTTAAGCGATGGGATAAGCTTTTAGTCTCAGCATGAAAACGTTGCCACAGATTAACCACTCCCAAGAAATCTGAATCCTGATGATGGTTTTGTTTATGCATTTCATCTGATTTTTGTTGAAACTGCATCGGTCGCTCACGCGGATCTTGAATACTTAAAAAACTAACAATAATCAGAATCTCACGCAAAACTCCGAGTTTTGCACCACTGACAAGCATGCGCGCCAAGCGTGGATCCAATGGGAACTTGGCAATTTGTCGCCCAATTGGCGTGATTTGCAGATGATGTTTTTTGCTGTGCTCAGTTAATGCACCTATCTCATGCAGTAAGCGATAACCATCTTTGACCATGCGCGAATCAGGTTTCTCTAAAAAGGGAAACTTCTCGATATTACCAAGTTTTAAGGTTTCCATTTGTAAAATGACTGATGCTAAGTTCGTACGTAAAATCTCAGGATCAGTAAATGCCGCACGTGATCGAAAGTCTTCTTCTGAATAAAGTCGAATACAAATCCCTTCAGCGACGCGCCCACAGCGCCCCGCTCGTTGATTGGCACTGGCTTGTGAGATTGGCTCAATCGGTAAATGTTGCACTTTAGTGCGATAACTATAGCGACTAATACGCACATCACCACTATCGATCACATAGCGAATACCAGGCACAGTCAATGAAGTCTCGGCAACATTCGTTGATAAAATAATGCGTCTGCCAACGCCGCGTGGGTTAAATATCTTATCTTGATCAGCATTGGATAATCGCGCAAATAATGGCAAAACTTCGGTATGTCTTAATTGCGCTTTTCTTAATACTTCTGCCGTTTCATGAATATCACGCTCCGTTGCGAGAAACACCAAAATATCACCTAGTTTTTCGTGATGTAGACTATACACAGCACGCAAAATCTGATCTGCTTGTGATAGCTCATCCTCAAAATCTAGTGGGTCTTGATAACGAATCTCAACTGTATAAGTCCGACCCGAGACTTCAATAATTGGTGCATTAAAGTGCTCGGCAAAACGTGCCTGATCAATCGTCGCTGAAGTAATAATAAGCTTTAAATCGGGACGTTTTTTTAAAATCTGATGGATATGTCCTAATAGAAAATCAATATTTAAACTGCGCTCATGCGCCTCATCGATAATAATCACTTCATATTGCGAGAGATATTTATCATTTTGAATTTCCGCTAACAAAATACCATCGGTCATCACCTTGATAAAGGTATTGTCATTGGTTTGATCACTAAAACGAATCTTAAAACCAATGCCCTGCCCGAGTGGCATATTCGTTTCTTCACTTAAGCGATTGGCAATGGAGCGCGCTGCCAGACGCCTTGGTTGCGTGTGCCCAATAAGCCCTTTGGCACCTAAACCTAAATCAAGACAAATTTTGGGTAATTGCGTTGATTTTCCCGAGCCAGTTTCACCGGCAATAATCACCACTTGGTTATCACAAATGGCTTTTTTAATCTCATCAACCCGCTGACTAACTGGCAAATCAGGATAATTAATCTTAGGCATGCTCGTGCGACGCAGTGCCACCTCTTGTTTCGACTGATCCGCATCAGTGAGCAATTTTTGCCATTTATCATTATCCGTATGATGCGCTTTGGCAAGCTCAGTCAAACGCATCATTAATCGTGCACGATCTTTTGTTTGTACATTGTTAATAACTTTTATCAATGAATTAGTGGACTGCATATTCTAAGGCGTATTACTTTAATTTTTCTCACAAGTGGGATCATAGCACATTTACCCATTCATAAAAACATTGAAAAGTACCAATTTTGGAACTGTTATAAGTTACAATTCTTTTGGTTTATTTTGGTAAATAGTCAATGAATTATAAATACAAGGTTGAACTTGAAGTTGAGGTAGTTAAATAACTTAAAGCACTGGAGCTACGGCCCTTTTTTGTGTCAACACCCCGCCTCACAAGCTTAAGCACCCCCCTTGCAAGACATAGGTTTATAGGGATCTTTTTGTAAGTGGGTTTTAATAAAATGGTTGAGTATTATAGGGGCATTTTAAAACCATAATTCTCTCTAGAATGTGTAATTCCAATTATAACCCGCAGCCATAATCCCAGCTGCAGGCCTTAGCAAACTCATCATAGTAGTTTGTGTTTTTTTCTAGTGTTTTTAAATAGTCAACAAAGCTTTTATCAAACATCGTCTGTCCAATCTCATGCTCAAGATCAACCGTGCGCTTAATATCGTCTGTTGACAAAGTAACAACATCCCTTTTGGTTAAGTGTATACACGGCTGACATTCAAGTGATCGATGATTTAATGGTGTTTTAAACGGTGTCTTTGCAATCAAATCATCACGCCTACTTTCATCACAATCTGCTAATAAGTAACATACTTCTCGGTCATCGTAGCGTTCAGACTCCAAGATATTATCAGGTAAATCAGTTTGCGCTTTACTCATCGCACGACGATTTGCCAATAGCATAACGGCCTCAAGGTCTTCATCATGCGCCTCAAGCCAATTTAAAATTGCCATACCCTTTAGAAAGCCCGCGCACCAGTGAAACTGTTGTGATGGAAATTGCTTGCGCGCCTTAACCAAGGCACTAAAATCATGCTCAGGTTTCAGATGAACTGATTGAAAGCCCAATGTTTGAATCCATGATCTTGCGCTATCAACACGCGCCTGCCAAGCACTTGCATGCCAACCGGTATCAACAGACAAGACGATCACTTCTTCTAAGCCAAGCTCATAAGCTTGCTGAATAAGTGCGACACTATCATCACCAAAGTTTGCAATAATACAGTACATCGCAAATTACATACCAATTTGCTGTTTAAGCTTATCCAGTAACTGCTTTGCTTCAACGCGTGCCTTGCTAGCACCCTTTGCCAAGTATTCATCAATAATATGCTTATTCGCTAACAAATAATCATACTTCTCACGCATTGGCGTTAATACTTCATCCATTTTTTCAAACAGTGCCTGTTTGGCTTCACCCCAACCAATACCTTGCTGGTAGCGTTCAGCCAATGCTGCCACCTCAGATTCATTGGCAAAGTGCTTATACAGTGCAAACACCGTACACTCTGTTGTGTCTTTAGGCTCCTCAGGTAGCTGTGAATTGGTCACGATCTTCATCACCTGCTTTCTTAATTGCTTGCTTGGTGCAAATAACTGAATCGTATTGTTATAACTTTTGGACATCTTACGCCCATCTAAACCTGGGATCGTTTGCGTTTCTTTATCAACCATCGCTTCAGGCGCTTTAAGTAAATTGCACTTATAGATGTGGTTTAAACGATTAGCAATATCACGCGCGATTTCAATATGCTGAACCTGATCTTTGCCAACAGGCACCAAATCCGCACTAAACATAATAATATCCGCCGCCATCAGCATCGGGTAATTAAAAAGCCCCATGGTGATACCTGCCTCTTCATCTTTTTCACCTTCAGCAATATTGCCATCGACTGCGGCCTTATAAGCATGCGCACGATTCAACAACCCTTTGGCAGTCACTGAAGTGAGAATCCAATTAAGCTCCATAATCTCAGGAATATCTGACTGGCGATAAAACATGACATGCTCGGGATCAAGCCCCAAAGCCAGCCAAGTGGCTGCGATTTCATAGATATATTGCTGTCTTAATTTACTATCCCATAATTTAATCAGTGAATGATAATCAGCAATAAAAAAATAGGCATCAAACTCAGGATTCTTTGCCATCTCAAGCGCGGGTTTAATTGCACCAATATAATTACCAATGTGCGGTGTACCCGATGGCGTAATACCTGTTAAAACGATCTTTTTTGATTGATTATTTGCTTTATTCATATTTTCTATAACTAAATACTAAAATGAGGCACTAGTGTAACAGAAAACCGCTCTCAAACTAAATAAACACTGGTAAATTTGCATGACTGTAGTATAAAATAATGCGCTATGTGTAAGCACCAAGGCAATAAACCACACCATGAGTTGGCTAACGAAAATTATTCCACAATTACGCTCAGATTCACAAAAGAAAGAGCTGCCTGAAGGCGTATGGCACAAGTGTCCTTCTTGTAATGCCGTTTTGTATTTACCCGATTTAATTGAAAACATGTTGGTTTGTTCTAACTGCGAACATCATATGCGTTTAAATGCGCGCCAACGTGCAAGCTATTTCTTTGATAAAGATACGGCTGTTGAATATTTCAATGAGGTTAAACCCAAAGATGTTTTAAAATTCAAAGACACTAAATCCTATAAAGATCGCTTATCTGCAGCACAAAAGAAAACCAAAGAAAATGATGCCCTTTTAGTATTTGAAGGCTTAGTTCAAGGTAAAGCTGCGGTTGCTGCTATCTTTGACTTCAGCTTCTTAGGTGGTTCGATGGGCTCGGTTGTTGGCGAGAAATTTGTACGTGCTGTTGACCTTGCGATTGAAAAGAAAGAGCCACTTATTTGCTTTACCGCGAGTGGTGGTGCGCGCATGCAAGAGTCATTGTTTTCATTAATGCAAATGGCAAAGACCAGTGCCGCTCTTGCCAAATTAGCAGCACATAAGCTGCCATATATCGTGGTATTAACAGATCCAACCACCGGTGGTGTCTCAGCATCTTTGGCAATGCTTGGTGATATCCATATTGCTGAGCCTAACGCATTGATTGGCTTTGCCGGTCCCAGGGTTATTGAGCAAACCGTGCGCGAGAAGCTGCCTGAAGGTTTCCAGCGCAGTGAATTCTTGCTTGAAAAAGGCATGGTTGATCGCATTGTTCACCGTCATCACCTGCCACAAGACATTAGTCACCTATTGGATAAATTGCTGCCAACGCAGCATAACCACGCGGGTTAACCGTGCATAATGGCATTGTTGATACTCAATTTTCTCAGCGTATTGAACAAACTATTGATCAAATTACTTCTTTAGATTTCCCTCAGGCAACACTCAATGATGTAAAGCTTTTTCTTAAGCGCTTAAATATCAGTTATGTGCCACATGTTATTACTGTAACAGGCACCAATGGCAAAGGCTCAACCGTTGCCATCTTGTCACATATTTTACAGCATAATGCCATTGATCATATCTGTCATACCTCGCCACATATTCGTTTTTTTAATGAACGCATAAGTCATAACCAACAACCCATTAATGATCACGACCTATTAGGCTACTTACAACAAATTTATGCCTTGTGTTTAGCGCTTGAGATCAAGCTGCATTATCACTTTATTAGCTTTGTGAGTACATGGCTTTATATTCAAACGCAAAAGCCCAAGTACGCAATTCTTGAAGTTGGTGTTGGCGGCAGACTGGATCCAGCTAACTTATTTGATGCGGATATTGCTATTATTACCACTGTTGCATTAGATCATTGTGAAATGCTTGGCAGCACAATTGAGGAAATCGCGCTTGAGAAAGCACATATTGCCAGAGCGAATAAGCCCATTATTATTGGTGATCATTTCCCTAAAAATGCACTTGATTATTTACATCATATTAATGCTAAAGTTATCTACGCCAAGCATGATAGCAGTATAAATAATGCGTTTATTCATCCTAACAGCATGGATTGTGCATTAACTGCCATTAAACACTTTGACATCACACTTTCATTACCAGATGACTTAGCAGCTTATCGCGTTGCTGGACGCTTTCAGATAATCCAAGATAAGCCCTTAGTCATTGCCGATGTTGCTCATAACCCACAGGCTGTGGCGCACTTTTTCACTCAGGTTAAATCCTTATTAATGCAAACACCTAAAAAACGCGTGCTTGCTATTTTTAGCGCCAATCAGCATAAAGATATAGTAAACATTCTTGAATGTGGGAATGGATTTGTTGATCAATGGCTTATTCCTGATTTAAGCACAATTGATCCGCGTTTTTCGCCATTAACTAATCAGCATAAAAATAAGCTTTTTCCACATAACAGCATGTTCTTTGACAGCTCTTTTGCTGCATTTGATTACATCACAGCAAATGCCCATGCTGATGATCTTGTTATTGTTTTTGGGTCATTTATATTAATTGGCGAACTCAATAAATATATGGATAAAATCACTGTTTCTCAACAACTAAATTATTAGCAATTAGCACTTCCTCTAAAGCCAGAACTCGTCTTGTTGCACTAAATTGATCTCCAAACTTCCGCACGCCATCTTCACGCATAGCTTGTACATGGTTTTTCAAATAGTCATTTAAATGCTCTAGCGTTTCAAGCTCATAGTAGGCAACGAATACCTTGTTATTATCTTCACATTCAAGTTGCTGATACAGTTTTGCACTGACAAACCCGTTATATTTCAACATCTCGACAGCATGCTGCTTTAACCATTGAAAAAATACAGTATCAATTTCCTTACTAACATAAAGTGTTACTTCATATTTGATCACGCTAAATCCTTAAATTACCAACAAATGATAGGCAAATATTACCACTTTCATCTTAATGTTTAAAATAACTCAGTGCGTTTATTGCAGCTTTTAAGTAGCTGGCGCATAATGCCATATAATTGATAGTCACCATAATCGAGCCATTTATACACTATGACGATAGAGCAAAATAAAGCCAAACAGCATGTTATTGAAAATGAACTTGAAATGCTTACGTTTGGCAAACAAATGAGTCAAGACTTAAACAAGGGTGACGTAATCTATCTTCATGGTGATCTAGGTGCGGGTAAAACAACCTTAACCAAAGGTATTTTACAAGGTTTAGGTTTCACTGGAAGTGTCAAAAGTCCCACTTATACACTCGTTGAAACCTATCCCATTAACGGCATTACTATCCAGCACTTTGACCTATATCGTTTGAGTGATCCTGAAGAGCTTGAGTGGATTGGTATTCGTGATTACTTCACCAATGACACGATATCACTGATCGAATGGCCTCAAAAAGGAGGTGATTTTTTACCGCGCCCAACGAAAGAAATTCACATCCAATATGCAAATACTGGACGTGCTATCACCATTTCAAATTAACATTCTACGGCAACATTTTGAGCTGCTGACGCACTTTCTAAAGAAAACAAATTACTTAAATGCTTTTTGTAACGCATAACATCATGAGTAACCTGTGGATCTTTAATGACATCATTGCTCATGAAAGTTGGTAATGCCTGCATACCCAAAAATTGATTTGCCTTATGCACTGGCAAATACACGCCATCAACACCAGCGCCTTGAAAGAACTGCTTAGGATCCTCAAAAGCTTCAGTTGGCGCATTCCAAGTCACAGATAGCATATACTTTTTATCATGTAGCAACCCACCTGAGCCATATTTTTTAGATACATCATTACGACTACGACCATCATTAACATAAAGCCTACCATGCCCATGTGTGAATACTTCATCCATATATTTCTTCACCGTCCACGGTGGTCCCATCCACCAAGCCGGCATTTGATAAATAACAACATCTGCCCATAGAATATGGTTGATTTCATCTTCAATATTATAGCAGCTCTGACGCATAAGGATATACTCTCGCTGAAATTTTTAAATAAGGCATAC
>JAHDDB010000036.1:0-11147 GCA_020629575.1 Caedibacter sp.
GCCATCACAATTTCACTGACTTCAAGGCTTGCCACAAGTGATTTAAGCTTGGGTAATTTAAGCTCATTAGGACCAATACCATCTAATGGTGATACCCTGCCATGCAAAATAAAATACTTGCCACTATAAACACCTGCTGATTCAATCGCCATCATATCGAGCATATTTTCAACGATACACAACTGTGCGTTATCACGCCTGACACTACTACAGATGTGGCATAAATCATCCTCACATAGCATATTACATTGCTGACAATGTTTTATCGCATCAAGTGCATTTTCAATCGCCTGAGCTAACTCATGTGCTGCTTGTTGCTTTTTATCCAATAACTGGATTGCCATACGTTGTGCGGTTTTTTTGCCAACACCAGGCAATACTTTAAGTGACTCGATCAAGCCTTCGATTTTGGGTGAGAATAGTTTTTGCATAATAATTTAAAAGTCAATCTTTGAAGTAATTGAAGTTAAGCAAAAGCGCGTAACTTCAGCAGGTAATTAAAACGGGAATTTAAACCCAGGTGGTAAATTTAAACCTTGCGTCATCTCTGACATTGAATTTTTATTGTTCTCTTCAACACGACGAACCGCATCATTAACCGCAGCAGCTAATAGATCTTCTAAAATTTCTTTATCTTCTGACAATAAACTTGGATCTATTTCAACACGTTTAACATCATGCTTACCTGTCATCGTGACTTTAACAAGACCGGCACCAGATTCACCTGTCACTTCCAACTTTTCCTGCTCTTCTTGCATCTTTTTCATTTGATCTTGCATTTTCTGCGCTTGCTGCATGAGCTTGCTCATATTCATACTCATTTGTGTGATTATCCTTTATTTTCGTTATTTCAATTATTAACAAATTACCAGCCGCTAGCTTAAATTTTTACCCCTAAGATTTCAACTGCTATTTTGTTGCTTGTTATTATTTTTGATGGTGCTTTGACTATCTTTTACAGAAGAAGTTTTTTAGAATGATCATCGTTAGAATCTTTAAAACACTGCACTGGAGACTTAGGATGAAAAATTACAAACATATTTTACTGGCAACTGACTTACATGCTGACAACAAACCTGTGATTGAACAAGCCGTTGCCTTAGCGAAACGTAATGATGCCAAACTAAGTGTCGTGAATGTTTTACCACATATTCCTTATTATATGGCATCTGGTGTCCCTTCGATTTCTGACTTAGAAGACTACTTAGAAGAAGAAAACCTCAAACATTTGAAAGCACTTGAAGCACAAATCGATCTTGAAGCAGACTTTCATTTATTACACGGCTCACCTAAGCGTAAAATTGTTAAACTCGCGGAAGAGCTTAATTGTGATATCGTAGTCATCGGTAGTCATGGCCGTTATGGTGTTGAGCGCTTTATTGGTTCAACAGCCAATGGTGTATTACAACGCGCACATTGTGATGTACTTGTTATTCGTATCGGTCAGCCAAAATAATCTCCCCTCTTTCTTTTTTATGCTAAAACTTCCTCCATTAAGCCTTTATATTCATTTTCCTTGGTGTGTTAAGAAGTGCCCTTATTGTGACTTTAATTCACATCATTTAAAGGGCGATATTCCAGCTAAAGCTTACTTAGACACCTTATTATTGGATTTACAAAGTCACGCACACGATTTACAAGCTCGCCAGTTCGACAGTATCTTTTTAGGCGGTGGCACACCCTCGTTATTTCCAAGCAATGAGCTATTCCAACTCTTTGAGTATTTATTTAAGCACAAGCTCATTGCTGATCATGCTGAGATCACCATTGAAGCAAATCCTGGCACGATTGAACACGGCAAGTTCAGTGACTATAAAGCCATGGGCATCAATCGCATCTCACTTGGTGTGCAAAGTCTACAAAATGATAAATTAAAAACACTTGGTCGCATTCACAATGCACAAAATGTCTATAATGCCGTTAACGAGTTAACTCATGCAGGATTTGATAATTTTAATATCGATTTAATGCATGGCTTACCCGATCAAAGCATTGATGATGCGCTATTTGATTTACGCGAAGCACTGACATTAAACCCAACGCATTTATCTTGGTATCAATTAACTTTAGAGCCCAACACCGCCTTTGCCGTCAAACCACCAAAGCTTCCCGATGAAGATTTATTATTCAGCATCGAGCAACAAGGCAAAGCACTGATTAAATCCGCTAGATTCACACAATACGAAACCTCTGCTTATTGTAAAGATACTAAATATCAAGCAAGACATAATCTAAACTATTGGCAGTTTGGTGATTATATTGGGATTGGTGCCGGCGCCCATGGCAAGATTACTTCACCTGAAACGGGTATTATAAAACGCCATTGGAAACGCAAAAACCCCAAGCTTTATATGCAAGAGTTACAGTTCCCCTACGGTTCTAGCGATATTGCCCTTGATGAGCGCCCTTATGAATTTATGTTAAACGCACTGCGCTTACAACATGGCTTTTCAATTAGCCAATTTGAGCAAACAACAGGGCTTAGTATTGACGCTATTACCCCACAACTCAATAAAGCAATCTCTCGTGAGCTACTAATAAGGGAATCAGAATATTTTATACCAACTGAGCTAGGTCAGCGATTTTTAAATGATCTTTTGCATATGTTCCTTCCTTAAGTCTTGCTATTTCAAAGTTAGCAAGACGTCAAAAACAAACTGATCACTTCATATACACAATGATTTTTTACCAAAATTTAACATTGCTGCGCTAGACATAGTTATAATTATTTATTATGATTTAGGCACTCCTCAGATTATGCTTTGTTATCTCAACATTACCCCATGTGAAGTGATAGCAAAAGTAGCTGGTAACTCGACCCCCATTTGAGTATTAACAAGGAATATAACAGCAGGGATAATCTGAGGATTTTAAATTATTTTACTTAAGCTTCAATATGCACTGATTTTTAATTATTACTCGGCGGTCATGTCACTTGTTGTAGACTGTTTTGCCGGCATAGATTTTGCTGAACTAGCACGCTCAATCGGTGTTTCAAAAGAAACACGTAACACTTTAAAGCCATGCTCTTTTAACAACGGCTTAACTTCCTTTAGTATATCTTGAATCGGTGTTTTTTGCGTTTCGATATCCAAAACAATCTCACCGATTTTATGATTGATGGTGACATTATAAGCATGCAACTCACTAGCGATCATTTGATTGGCAAATAGCGCTTTACCCAAGCCGACATAGTCTTTATGTGATACATTATCACCTTGCTGCGAGGTAAACAATATATTAACTTGTTCTTTAGCTGAACATGCCAGTGCAGCATTGACTGATAACAACAAACCCATAGCTAATAAAATTTTCTTCATCTTCCTGTCCTTTATTTTGATTAAAATAACGCAGGCTATTATGTCAAAGTCAGTTTAAGTCCGCTATACTAATTGCCATACTTTTGACTACCATATAAAAATCATGCGACAAATATTCTTAGATACTGAAACCACGGGCTTTGACTTTAAATCTGGTCATCGCATCATTGAGTTTGGCGCCGTTGAGATGATCGATCGCAAATTAACTGGTAACAACTTACACTTTTACTTCAAACCAGATATTGAAGTTGAAGCAGGTGCCTTGCAAGTCCATGGTTTAAGTAATGACTTTTTGGCTGATAAGCCTCTTTTTAGTGACAAAATTGATGACATCATGACATACCTTGGTCAATCTGAGTTAATTATTCATAATGCTGGATTTGACGTACCTTTTTTAAATTGGGAGTTGCAATTACTATCCCCTAACAAGTGGGGGGAACTTGAGCACCACTGCAATATCATCGACAGCCTAATTATGGCGCGTGAAAAGCATCCAGGACAAAAAAATTCACTTGATGCCTTGTGTTCACGCTATGGTGTCAATAACAAACATCGCACACTGCATGGCGCGTTATTGGATGCTGAGATTCTTGCCGATGTTTACTTGATGATGACCGGTGGACAGCTCGATTTATTTAGTCTTATGACTCCCGCTATTGAAGACAATAACAACACAGACACATTAACCAAAGGACATACATCAACGTCGACAAATCAAGCGCTTAACTTGGTTGATCTACTAGCACTCAATCCACAATGTGACGCACATGAGGATTATCTAAAACTACTAGATAAAAAATCAAAAGACCATACCTTATGGCGACGTTTATAACAGCTACAAAACGCCTTTACATTCATATTTTATCTTCTACACTCAATTAATAGTTTATATAGCAATACTCATGATTAAGGATAGCTTATGCCGAGGCTTGTGCACCCTTTAAAAGAAAAGCTTATGCATTTTAACATTCCGCTATTCTTGGCTATTTTATTATTTTTAAATGGCGTGTTTGCCATTTTAATTGGGGTATTTCCGTTTATTGAAGCAGCCATTCACGATGAAGGCGTGCAATTCGTTAATCATATTATTGCAGGACAAGGCTTTAAAGAGTTTAATACGGTTATCTCATGCTTTATTGGTTACTTAATGTTGCTCATTGGTCGCGGGATTTATCGGCGCTTGCGTTTTTTCTGGATATTAGCATTATTAATGCTCATCACCTTGTTCTTAACCAATATCTTTGTCTACAACCGTTCAGGATTTTTGACGTGGTTTTATTTTGTTGAAATTATAGGTCTTGCCATTAGTTGGAAAGTATTTAATGTGCGCTCGAAAACGATCAAGCTCAGTTATGCACAGTTTATTGTTATTTTGTCATTTATTTTAGCATTTCTATATGGTGTGATCGGCGCTTATCTGCTACGCGATCAATTCAATAGTATAAAAGACTGGCCAGATGCCATCTACTTTACTGTCGTAACTTATAGTACGGTCGGTTATGGCGACATCACCCCCATTACCGATGAAGCACGGCTTTTCGTCGTGTCGATGATTTTTATCGGGCTAGGTGCATTCGCCGCTGTTTTAACCTTTATTGTTAGCGCCTTTATCGATCGCTTGCAAAACCTATTTCAAACATTCAACAAAGGGAAAAAGCATATGAAAGATCATGTGATTATTTGCGGTTTAAATGATTTAACACACATTATTATCAGTGAATTACAACAGCAAAATAAAAGCTTCCTGATTATTGATAGCGAGCACAGTGAAACTGCTGATAGTACCGAGCTTAAATCGTTAACATTGCATGGCAACGCCAACGACCCCGACATTCTCGATAAAGCAAGTATTATTGATGCGCATGCAGTAATCATCGCCTATGAAAAAGATGCTGATAATATCATTACTTTATTGAGTATAAATGAATTTCTAAATGATCATAAACCATCAAAGGTCGCTAAAATAACCATTCGTATCAATCAAAAAAATAATATCAATAAAGCAAAATCTCTAGGTGCTGCCGAAGTTATCTCACCACTGGTGATGGCAGCCAATGCGATGCTTGATAGTAGTCTTTCTATGTATTGAATCAAAATAACTTAGTAAGATATTGACTTAATCAAGATCTTCATCTAGAATCCAAAGCGAATATGCCCAGTGCCACTTCGCGTTAGTTCGCGTACGCACTGGCTTTCTGTTTTATAAAAAAGTTAACTCCAGAGCTCCCAAGATTCCCAGCCCTTAATTACTCCAAAATCATCTAAGCTCAAATGCTCATTTTTGGGGAACTCTTTTTCTAATAGGTAACAAAACCTTTCTCCCCATTTTGAAGTTGGAC
Organism: Caedibacter sp.; assembly: GCA_020629575.1. Classification (GTDB taxonomy): domain Bacteria; phylum Pseudomonadota; class Gammaproteobacteria; order Francisellales; family Francisellaceae; genus Caedibacter. The sequence goes on from JAHDDB010000036.1 coordinate 5,660, forward strand.
ATACAACATCCATTAATTTTTTTATCAAGCAAAAATAGAAAAATGGCTTTGCATTATCTAACAAACACCAAAAATTATCATTTTGCAATGGATGAGCCCTTTCTAAAATATTTATATTCCATAGTCGGCTATGGTGGGCAGAAACATTTCTAATATAATTGAGGCTTTTCACATTGCACGAAGGATTTTTCATCTTGAACACCATATCTACTTGCTATTATCTGCTGATCCTTAATCTTCATTCCTGCATATAATTTCGACATCATTCCAAAATCCCATACCTCTATAGCCACCCATATAGGTAATTTTTTATATTTCTTCAAATAGTGATCCACAAATGGCAAGTTCTTAGAACGCTGCAACATCATGTTATATTTCTTGAGCCAAATTTGATGTAAAGTCTGCCCTTGATGTTTACCTCTTTCTTTGACTTTTTTACTGAATTTGCCATGTAGGCACTCTGGTATCTCGTGTGCATACAAGTTTTTCTGCCCCAATAGATGTGCTATATCAACCCTTAATGCCATTTCTATTCGTTCTAAGGCATCTATTGCTAATATCCTCAACTTTTTGTCGAATACATAAAGGAAATTACACTATCGAAAGAAGCTCCTTGCATAAAAAAATCTGAGCGTTGATTACTAATGGCGTTATCCTGATAATTTCCGATGCTAACTTTCCTTAATGGATACCAATATCCACTCAAACGATAATAGCCTAATTTTTTTAGATAGCGCATCGCACGATCTTTATTATGAATAACTAAATTACGCTCTTTTAATATTTGTAATTGCTCTGTTATTGATTTCCATTGCTTTGTCTGATCATTTATCATGACTTAGTAGTTTTTAGTTTATCAATTATTAGACTATTTAAGCTATTCATCAAAATACTGTCAATATATCGTTGCAATATGAAATATATGGGATTCATATCCATAAAGCCTATACAGTGATAAAAAACAGATTGCATCATCTACCCCTTTTTCCCTGAAGGAAAAGGTATGCAGCTGATGTTAAGCACTCAAGTAATAATTCAAATTCAACTTAGTTCCTTACTTATTATTTATACAGTTAAAACAAAGAAGTACTGTAAAATGGTTTGTGATGGGTATAAACTGCCACTTTATAAAAAGCTTAATCAGTCACACAAACAATCCATATGAACGTTTATATTGCCACAAGCCACGATCCTTTTTATAACCTTGCCGTTGAGAACTGGCTTTTTCGTGAGATGTTAACCGATGAGCCTATTTTGTATTTATGGCAAAATGCACCTTCTGTTATTATTGGGCGCGCGCAAAACCCATGGCGTGAGTGTAACATCGATGCTTTGAACCATGACAATATCCCCATTGTTCGCCGTCAAAGCGGTGGTGGTACGGTCTATCATGACCTAGGGAACCTAAACTATACAATCATGGCAAAGTCTCAAAATTATGATAAAAAAGCAAATCTTGCGTTGATTGTAAATACACTTAAAAGCTGCGGCATTAATGCACATGCTTCTGAACGTAATGATATCTTGGTAACACATGAAGGAGTTGATTATAAAATTTCAGGCAGCGCCTTTCGTGAGACAAAGGATAAATCCTTTCATCATGGGACATTGCTGATTAATGCCGACACCAGTAACCTATATCACTATTTGCATCACAATATTGATGACTCATTAACGACTAAAGGTGTCCACTCCAAACGCTCAAGCGTTATCAATCTGGCAGTAATCAATCCTGAGATTAGTGCTGCAAAGATACGCGATTGTTTTTTAAATCAGTTTAATCATCATATTACCTATATCCCTGAGCATATGGAAAACAAACAAGTTACGGATGAAGAAAACACCTTGCTCACTTGGCAATGGCGCTTTGGCAAAACACTACCCTTTAGCCGCAGCTTTGTTTTTGAAGATAACAACATCACGCTTGAGATTAAGAATGGGCAGATCATATCATTTGAGACTGATAGTGATAAATATCATCATCTTAAGACTTATTTGCAGAGTAGAAACCCAATCTATAGCAAGCAAAGCTTCAATCTTATAGGTAAAGAATCACTGGATTTTACAGTAGAAGAACAGGCACTATTGACTCACCTTTATCAAAATACTGCCGATGTAATTGGAGAATAACCATGACGCAACATCAAGCTAACAACAGTGGTATCAGCTATTTTTTTGGCGGATTAACACTTATTTTTAAGAAAGGCATCAAACGCTATACAATAATCCCACTTATTATCAACACCATAATCTTTATCGCACTATGGTGGTTTAGCCTGCATGAGATCTCTTTACTCATCAACTGGGTAGATACTCACTTACCTAGCTGGCTCACATGGCTTAGTTGGTTGATTTACCTCATCGCAATTTTGGCATTGTTGCTATTTAGTGCTTATCTTTTTACTGCAATCGCGCTTATTATTGCCGCCCCTTTTTACAGCTTTCTTGCTGAGAAAGTACAAAAACAACTAACTGGGCAAGAAGTTGGTAGTGAGCTTACATTGGCTAAGCTCATGCTTATTGCCCCGAAATCCATTGCCCGTGAATTTAAGAAACTACTCTCTTTCCTGCCGTGGGTTTTGATTATTCTGTTGTGTTACTTCATTCCAGTGGTTAATCTATTTACCAGTGTTTTGTGGTTTGCACTGTTATGTTGGTTTAACGTCGTACAATACGCTGATTATGCTTTTGATAATAATGAAATCAGCTTCCCGCAAATGAAAAAGCAACTCTCACAACAAAAATCTCTAAGTCTAGGTTTTGGCTTTATCACTACGGTTTTTTTGATGATTCCATTTTTTAATATTATTGTTATTCCAGCCGCCATTGCAGGCACCACCAAGATGTATGTTGATCACTGGCATAACCATGATAAGATTAAAGGCACATCATTTATACATCAATATTCACGACATTAAGCGCATTGCTTTCAATAAAGTCGCGTCTTGGCTCAACATCATCACCCATCAGCGTTGAGAATAACTCATCAGCAGCAACTGCATCGGCAATGGTGACTTGCAACATACGGCGCTCAGCAGGATCCATTGTCGTTTCCCAGAGTTGTTCTGGATTCATCTCACCCAAACCCTTATAGCGCTGTACATTTTGCCCACGCTTGGCTTCTGAGATTAACCACTCCATCGCTTGCTCAAAGGTATCAACAAATTCTTTTTTGCTGCCACGTTCAACGTAAGCGGCTTTAGTCAAAAGACCATTAAGTGCTGTGCCTAATTCAACAATACTTTGATAATCTTTACTTTCAAAGAAGCTCAAGTTAAAGCTATATTCAGTGTTTACACCATGTAATAAGCGCGAAAGTTTCAGTTTAATCACTTTTTCATCTTCATGCTGTTCACTATGGATAGCAGTCGTATAAAATTCATAGCCACCAGAAAGCTTATTAGCATGCTCAGCAAAGCCTTGCCACCAAGCATTAAATGCTGATTCATCGCTTGCCGCAGGATACGGCTCATAACTAACAAATGCTTTAAGCGCATTCACTGGATAGCGGCGCGATAAGGTAGTGATTTTTGCATTGGTTTTTTGATATTGTTGGTATAGAGTTTCCAGACCGACACCTGAGATAGGCGGGATGTTGTCCCCTGGAAATAACGACGCACCTTCAATCCCGATACTTCCTAAATATTGTGCTAAAGCAGCGTCATCTTTGAGATAAGTTTCCTGCTTACCACGTTTGACCTTATACAATGGCGGTTGTGCGATATAGATATAACCACGTTCAATAAGCTCAGGCATTTGACGATAAAAGAAAGTTAGAAGTAACGTACGAATATGTGAACCATCGACATCAGCATCCGTCATAATAACAATGCGATGATATCTTGTTTTATCCGGATCATATTCATCACGTCCAATACCACAACCCAACGCTTTGATTAACGTGCCCACTTCTTGCGAGCTTAACATCTTATCAAAGCGTGCTTTCTCAACGTTTAAGATCTTACCTTTCAATGGCAAAATAGCCTGTGTTCTGCGATCACGTGCCTGCTTAGCTGAGCCACCCGCAGAGTCCCCCTCGACGATATATAACTCAGATAGTGCCGGATCCTTTTCCTGACAATCAGCAAGCTTGCCTGGCAAGCCCGCAATATCCAAAGCACCTTTTCTACGTGTCATTTCACGTGCTTTTCTTGCCGCTTCTCTAGCGCGTGCTGAATCAATAATCTTATTGGAAATCAATTTTGCTTCATTCGGGTTTTCAAGTAAGAACTCTTGCAGCTTTTCGTTTACCAATGCTTCAACCGCGGTTTTTACTTCAGAAGATACGAGTTTATCCTTAGTTTGTGATGAGAATTTAGGGTCAGGAACTTTGACAGATAATACAGCAGTTAACCCTTCGCGGGCATCATCACCTGACGTGCTGATTTTAAGCTTCTTATTTAAGCCTTCTGATTCAATATAACCATTAATCGTGCGTGTTAACGCTGCTCTAAAGCCTGATAAGTGCGTTCCGCCATCACGCTGTGGAATATTGTTCGTAAAGCAATAGACGTTTTCTTGATATGATTCATTCCATTGCATCGCCAACTCAACAACAACATCATTGCGCTCACCTTGGATGCTAATAATATTTTGATTTAATGGTGTCTTGCTCTTATTTAAGTGCTCAACAAACGCGCTAATACCTCCTTCATATTGAAAAGTCACATTTTGGTCATTGATTTTGTCAATCAATTGAACTTTAACACCTGAGTTTAAAAAAGATAGTTCACGAATACGCTTTGCCAACGTATCATAATTAAACTCAACAATTGAGAAAGTCTGAGGTGATGGCTTAAAGCGAATCATTGTCCCTTGTTTTGTTGTGTCACCTATTGCTTTTAACGGTGCTAATGGCTCACCATGAGCATAATATTGCTCATATTCTTTGCCATTTTTCCAAACACGTAGCTCCAGACTTTCAGACAACGCATTAACCACTGATACACCAACGCCGTGCAAACCACCTGATACTTTATAAGAATTGTCATCAAATTTACCACCTGCGTGCAGTACCGTCATAATAACTTCTGCTGCTGAACGCCCTTCTTCAGGGTGTATATCCACAGGAATCCCACGACCATTATCACTAACTGACACCGAACCATCGGTATGCATAGTCACAATAATATCATCACAATACCCTGCTAATGCTTCATCGATGGAGTTATCAACCACTTCAAATACCATATGATGAAGACCTGAGCCATCATCCGTATCCCCAATATACATGCCAGGGCGTTTACGTACTGCCTCAAGCCCTTTTAATACTTTAATATTTGACGAATCATAAGTTTTAACGTCGGACATTCAGTCACTCCATTTTCATTCAAAACAAATCGCCATAGAGTATACCAAAATTTAGCGCTAAAGCCTTTAATTTATTGCTTGTCAAATACGAATGAAAGTCAAAAGAGGAACTTGCAAAACTCGTTACACTCAAACAGTGCTACGCACTTATCTGCTTTAAAAACTAAAATTTGCTATG
>JAHDDB010000036.1:11247-15963 GCA_020629575.1 Caedibacter sp.
TCCGTTAAAAAACAAAAAAGCCGCAAAATATGCGGCTTAAGTGTAGCAGTTAGTGAATAATTACGTAATTATTCAGCAATAACAACCAATTTGATATCAGCATCAACATCTGTGTGTAAGTGAACTGATAGTTCGTACTCACCCAATGAACGGATGATACCTTCTGGCATACGTACATGACGTTTTTCAACTTCAACACCAACAGCAGCAATAGCATCAGCAACTTCTTTCGTCCCAACAGAACCAAATAGCTTGCCACCGTCACCAGCGGCCGCTTTGATTGTGAATACTTGACCTGAGATTTTCTCAGCTTTTGCTTTAGCAGTTGTTAAACGCTCAGCTTCTAATTTTTGTAATTCTGCTTTTTGTTTTTCAAAAGCAGCAATGTTTGCTTCAGTTGCTTGAACTGCTTTGCCATAAGGCACTAAGTAGTTACGCGCATAACCTGGCTTCACATTTACAACACTACCCAGCGTGCCTAGGTTTTCTACTTTTTCTTTTAAAATAACTTGCATTGTCAAAGACCTCTAAACTTAAAGATTAGTTAAAATGACGATCACAGTAAGGAATCAACGCTAAAAACCTTGCTCTTTTGATTGCATTAGCAAGTTGACGTTGATACTTAGTTGATGTACCTGTAATTCGACTTGGAACGATTTTACCAGTTTCAGTGATATAACCTTTCAATGTATTTAAATCTTTGTAGTCGATCTCTTTAACACCTTCAACGGTAAAACGACATACTTTACGACGACGATTTGGACGCATCTTTCCTCTCCTTACTCAGCCGTTTGGCTTGTTTCTTTAACTTCTTTTTTCTCATCTTTTGCCATCATGATTGATGGCTCAGTGATCGCTTCATTTTGGTTAAGCACTAAACGACGTAAAATCGCATCATTGTATCTGAATGATTCGTTTAACTCGTTCAACGCTTCAGTATCACATTCGATATTCATCAAAATGTAATGTGCCTTGTGAAGCTTAGCGATTGGATAAGCAAGTTGGCGACGCCCCCAGTCTTCTAAACGGTGAATTTTACCGCCTTTAGACTCAACGATTTCACGGTATTTTTGCAACATGTTTGGTAACTGATCACTTTGATCAGGGTGAACCATGAACACGATTTCATAATGTTTCATAATTTTACTCCTTTCGGTTTATCGTATCTACTCTCGATAAGCTATCGCGCACCTTGAATATAAGGGCAACAGCAAAGAGCCGCGCTATTGTCACAGATAGCAGCTTAAAACTCAAGCACTATTATGTGACACAAACAAAAAAGGCTTCCAATTGGAAGCCTTTCTAAATCTCTGGTGGGTGCTGAGGGGTTCGAACCCCCGACCCTCGCCTTGTAAGGGCGATGCTCTCCCAGCTGAGCTAAGCACCCGAGAACGAGATGAGATTATAGGGTTAAAAAAATCAAAGTCAACGCCTAAAATCAATATTTTTTATTTTTGTTAATCTTTTTAATATTCCTGTTCAGCACGGATTTCTACTTTGTTTATTTTGCCATCAGCAATCTCACGCAAAGCAACAACCGTTGTCTTATCATTATCCCAGTCGACACGTGGCTCTTGACCACTTAGACTTAGGAAGCGTGCTCTTTTTGATGCTAAAACAATTAATTCAAAGCGACTATCGATTTTCTCTAAACAATCTTCAACTGTTACACGTGCCATACATATTCTCCAAAGTTCAAAAGCCGGTCAATTCTATAGAAGTTTTATGATTTTGCCAAGTATTACAAAATTGAATAACACGATACGAATTAAACTAAGCTCAAGTTACTACTGTCTACTTTGCAAATTGCTCAGCAACAAAGTCCCAATTAATAATACTCCAGAACTCTTCAACATACTTTGGACGCGCATTACGATAATCAATATAGTAAGCATGCTCCCATACATCACAAGTTAGAAGTGGCGTGTGGCCTTCCGTTAATGGACATGCCGCGTTACTAGTACTTACCAACTCAAGCTCACCTTGTTTCGTTTTCACAAGCCACGCCCAGCCAGAGCCAAAGGTTGTTACAGCTGTTTTGCTAAACGCTTCTTTAAAGGCATCAAAGCTGCCAAATTTTTTCTCAATCGCTTGCAATAACGCACCTTCTGGTTTTGCTTTAGCATTTGGTGTTAAGCAATTCCAATAAAACGTGTGATTCCAAATTTGCGCGGCATTATTAAACACACCACCTTTTGAAGTTAAAATCACATCTTCTAGTGATTTACCGGCAAAAGATTTAAACTCATCTGTTTTTAATAAATTATTTAAGTTGGTTACATATGCTTGATGATGCTTGCCATAATGATACTCAATAGTCTCCTCAGAGATCACGGGTGCTAGTGCATTTTTAGGGTATGGTAACGATGGTAATTCAAACATTTCTTGCTCCTTGTTGGTTGACCAAAATTTAGAAACTGATATATGATGTACGCGCAATATAATACTAATCCAGTATCTTTTCAAGTTCAGACAACATTAAGGAAACAACAATGCATGCAAATCATAATTTTGATGAAGAAAAAGTAATCGAAACGATCAAATCACAAATTGCTGATAACAGCATTCTTCTTTACATGAAAGGCACACCTAAAATGCCACAATGCGGCTTCTCAGCACATACTGTTGCTGCCATTCAAGCCTGTGGTAAGCCTTTTGCATTTGTTAACATCTTAGAGAATCCTGATATTCGTGCGACCTTACCAAAACATGCTAACTGGCCAACTTTTCCACAACTTTATGTTAATGGCGAACTCATTGGTGGTTGCGATATTGTTCTTGAATTGCATGAAAACGGTGAGTTACAGGAAATTATTGATCAAGCTAAATAAATTCCTCCAATACCCTTCGACTGAGCTCAGGGCACAATTGACACCGTTGGCTGAGCGTTAGTCGAAGCCTACGCTAGATATTAATGTAAGCACATACCCACTTCGACTGATACCCAGTGCATCGCTTCGACTTATGCTCAGGATGCGATCAGTCGTTTTGAGCAAACACGAAACTATAATCAAAAAATTTTCTAAATATTTTGACAGCACATTTTGTTAACGTTAGCATAACCAACTGTCATTACACTGTCGCTGATTTAAAAACAACTTGCGGGCGACATAAAACAACACCGCTAAAGCGTTTCTATAGACTTTTCCTCTAGAAGCCTTTTAGCTTGTACACAACAAACATAAAAGGAAACCTCTCATGGCAAATGACTTTTTATTCACCTCTGAATCTGTCTCTGAAGGACATCCAGATAAGATTGCTGATCAGATTTCTGATGCAGTTTTAGATGCTATTTTAATTCAAGATAAAAACTCACGTGTTGCTTGTGAAACACTGGTTAAAACAGGCATGGCACTTGTTGCCGGCGAGATTACCACCTCAGCATGGGTTGATATCGAAGAAATCGTCAGAAACGTTGTCACTGATATTGGTTATGATAAAGATGATCTCGGGTTTGATGGCAACTGTTGCGCAGTGATAAACGCCATTGGTAAACAATCACCTGAGATTGCGCAAGGCGTTGATCGCTCTAACCCTCTAGATCAGGGTGCCGGAGATCAGGGGTTAATGTTTGGCTTTGCCACCAATGAAACCCCAACACTAATGCCCGCTGCTATTTATTACGCACATAAACTCATGCAGCGTCAAGCATTCTTGCGCAAGAATAAAACGCTTTCATGGTTGCGTCCTGACGCTAAATCACAAGTAACATTGCGCTATGTCAATGGTAAGCCTGTTGCCGTTGATACAGTAGTTATTTCAACTCAACATGCCCCTGAAATTCCACAAAAAGCCATTGAAGAAGCGGTCATTGAGGAAATCATTCTACCCGTTCTACCGAAAGAATGGGTAACAGACAAAACTAAATATTTTGTTAACCCCACAGGTAAATTCGTTATTGGAGGACCTGTTGGTGATTGCGGCTTAACGGGACGCAAGATTATTGTTGACACCTATGGCGGAGCGGCACATCACGGCGGTGGCGCATTCTCTGGCAAAGACCCATCCAAAGTTGATCGCTCAGCTGCCTATATGGGTAGATACATTGCTAAGAATATTGTTGCTAGTGGCTTAGCTGATAAGTGTGAAATTCAAGTTTCTTATGCCATTGGTGTTGCCAACCCCACATCGATTATGGTGAATACCTTTGGCACAGGCAAATTAGATGATCACATCATTGAGAAGCTTGTTCTTGAGCATTTTGATTTACGTCCGTATGCCATCACACACCAACTTGATTTATTACGTCCTATTTATCAAAAAACAGCCGCCTATGGTCATTTTGGTCGCGAAGATACTGATTTTACTTGGGAGAAAGCTGATAAAGCAGCCATTTTGGCGCAAGCCTTGAGTTAAACCTATATCTCATCTACTTTACCGTATAAACGCTGGCTGAACATTAGTCAAAGCCATTATTATCTTATCTTTCCCTTCGACTGCGCTCAGGGAACGATAGGCGCCGTTGGCTGAGCGTTAGTCGAAGCCATTATTACCTTTGTCTTCCCCTTCGACTTCGCCCATGAGAAGATGGATATTCTTTTCATTAATACCCCTATTTCGTTTTTTTATTACTCATTTCAATTAGCTTATGTTTTAATCTCCATCAGATTTGCGTGGGGGCGCAATGCATGGGTGTGACATGAGTCAATCATCAACACTCATGCACCAGTTTCAATCACTGTTAATGAATATTACTCCGCATTGAATCAACGCAAA
>JAHDDB010000037.1 GCA_020629575.1 Caedibacter sp.
CAAACCTCATATAGCTTGATTACATAAACCTCAGATAAGTTGATTACTCTCAACAGTCAACGTTTTTGTTACTTTATCGTTAACACATGTTTTCATAGCTCCTCTAGCAATCTCTCGTTATAATGCAGCCAACTCAATTTTGCTTAAAGAAGGCCTTCGCTATTTTATGGATTTGATACACTACCTTATTGACTTTGTGCTCAACCTAAATGTTCACATGAACACACTGGTTAACACCTTTGGTCTTTGGACTTATGCGCTGTTGTTTTTAATTATTTTTTGTGAAACCGGCTTGGTGATTATGCCTTTTCTACCCGGTGACTCTTTATTATTTGCCGTTGGCATTATTACTGCAACCACCAATCTAAATGTTCATTTGATGGTATTTGTACTAGCATTCGCTGCTATTTTGGGTGATAACGTTAACTATTGGGTGGGTCATTTGTTTGGTGAGAAATTATTTAAACCAGATGCTAAAATTCTTAAAACATCTCATCTTGAAAAAACCCATCAGTTTTTTGAAAAGTATGGTGCCAAAGCCATTATTATCGCGCGTTTTGTGCCAATCATTCGCACATTCACCCCATTTGCCGCTGGCATGGGAGAGATGCCCTATCGCCGCTTTATCACTTTAAGTGTTATTGCAGCATTTATTTGGGTCGGATCAATCACATATCTTGGCTATTTCTTTAGTAATATTCCATTTATGCAGGAAAACTTCAGCTATCTTGTTATTGCCATTATTCTTGTCTCAATCATGCCTGCAATTATTGAAATAATTAAAAAGCGTCGCTCACTTAAAAAACAAAAGAGCTGTTAATTCCGTCCATCTCAGGCGTGATACATTTCGTATGATTCAGTATGTTTATTAATTAACAGATTGTTGATAATCTACCCCCATCTTAGCAAGTTCATAAAGAAAGCTAATACATCATTGTAATACTCTGGGGGGAGGATAGGGTGTTTAGCAAAGTTAAGACAGGAATAAGATCTTAATTTTGTTAAACTTGCCCTTGAAAATTCATACCGTTTTGATATTTATATGCCTTATTATAGCGACTTAATCTGGCACCTCACAGCTATTTCAATTGCTCAACACCCACACTTATAGTCCTACATTTACAACACTAATATGATTTATTCCCCCTACTCTGCTCGCAGCTAGATAGCCCCGAGTATGTCAGATTATATCCAGACTCATACAATTTAAGTTTTAATGATAAACTAACCAATTACAGCTTCTTTTTTTAGAAACTCTGCAAACAATACAACTGTTTTATCAATCTCTTGGTCGCTATGTGCAATCGACATAAAACCTGCCTCAAATGCGGATGGCGCGAAATAAACACCATGCTCAAGCATAAAGTGAAAAAAACGATTAAAGCGCGCTAAATCGCACGCCTTAACATCATCAAAACTTAGAATATCTTGTGCATCAGTGAAAAACACGCCAAACATACTACCCAAAGATTTTGCTAAAAATGGAAAGCCTTGTGCTTGAGCCGCTTGATTTAGCCCATCAACAAGCTTTTGTGTTTTGGTTGTTAGCGCCTCATAGAATCGCTGTTGCGAGATCTTATCTAACGTGACTAATCCTGCGATCATTGCCACTGGATTGCCTGATAATGTCCCTGCTTGATACACACCACCTACAGGTGCGATAAGCTCCATAATTTCTCTTTTGCCGCCAAAGGAACCCACAGGCATGCCGCCACCAATCACTTTACCAAAGGTTGTTAAATCAGGAGTGATTTGATATAAGCCTTGCGCGCCCGTTAGACCAACACGAAAGCCTGTCATCACTTCATCAAAGATAAGTAAAGCCCCATGCTCATCACATAATTGACGCAAGCCTTGTAAAAATGCTTTGGTGGGTTCAATCAAGTTCATATTGCCAGCAATTGGCTCTAAAATAATACAAGCGATTTGCTCGGGATATGTTTTAAATAAATTAGCAACACTCTCTAGATCATTAAATGATGCTGTTAATGTATCTTTAACCGTATCTTTTGGCACACCTGGTGAATTTGGTACACCAAGCGTTAACGCGCCAGATCCCGCTGCCACTAAAAACTGATCAGCATGACCGTGATAGCATCCAGCGAACTTAATCACCTTGTCACGTTTAGTGTAGCCTCGCGCTAAGCGCACAGCACTCATTGTTGCTTCAGTGCCAGAGCTAACAAAGCGCACCATATCAATGCTATCAATCAAATCACAAATCTTCTGGGCAAGTTTTACCTCAAGCTCGCATGGCGCACCATAGCTTAAGCCAAGTGCGGCCTGATCTTGCACTGCTTTGATCACATCATCATCAGCATGTCCCAAGATCATCGGCCCCCAAGAACCAACATAATCAACATATTCATTGGCATCAACATCATAAACATAAGCACCCTTTGCCTTAGCAATAAACTTAGGTGTGCCACCAACACCTTTAAACGCACGCACGGGTGAGTTAACACCGCCTGGAATATATTGCTTTGCTTGATTAAACAAATTTTCTGATTTTGTCATTTTATTTATTCCTATCTATTTCTATTTCTTCTTATTTACTTTCGATTGATCACTCGATCTTCAACGACATCCATCAGCATATCTGTTGCATTGACACCACTTTCATTAAAAATTTGTTGCGTCATCGTTGGACTGGTTATATTAATCTCAGTCAAACAATTACCAATAACATCAATGCCGGCAAATAGCACGCCACTTTGTTTGAGATCCCTGCCAACAATGCTAGCAATTTCATACTCTTCAGCCGTAAGCTTTCTTACCACCGTTGATGCGCCACGCGCTAAATTGCCACGACTATCATCACCACTTGGAATGCGTACCACCAAGTATTCTAATGGCTCACCATCTACGATTAAGATACGTTTATCACCATCTTTAATCGCTGATTGATATTGCTGCACCATAATAAATTGTGATTCATATTTTGTGATTGTCTCTAGAATGACATTTTTATTGGGATCATTTGGTTGGATACGAAAAATTGACTCGCCCCCCATACCATCAAGCGGCTTAACCACCACATCCTGATAATCATCAATAAAACGCTTAATATGCTTAAATGAACGACTCACCATGGTTTTTGGCGCCAAATCAGTGTAACGCGTAATTGAAAACTTCTCATTGGCATCTCTTAAGGTTTGCGGCTTATTGATAATTAACGCACCTTGCTTTTCAGCCACTTCCAAAATATAGGTCGCATAGACAAATTCCATATTAAACGGTGGGTCCTTACGCATAAAGATCGCATCAAAATCACCTAGTTTCACTTTATTCATTGGGTTTAGGTGATACCATTTGTTATGTTCTTTGCTTGCAGTGAGCGTTAGTTCACACCCTTCTCCATATGCAACACCATCCTCGACAAATATATCTTCTAGTTCAAACACATACTGTTGCCAGCCTTTCTTGGCAACCGATAGCATCATCATATAAGCAGTGTCTTTTTTGATATTAAAGGTATGTAATGGATCAATAATAAAGGCGACTTTCATATGGTTCCTTAAGTCAACACGATAAACTTATGCTAATTCTAACATCATTGTACCGCTCGTAAATCATTTTGCGGTGTTTAATTTCAACGCATTTTGTGAAAATTTTAATAAGCTGAATTGCAGGTAATAGCTATGACTATTCTCAAAACTCAACTTATTAAAATCACATAAAAGGCAAAGGAAGAAATACTGTAAAATGGTTTATGATCGGTACCAATATTGATCATAGAATTGATTGTGCACTTTTATTGATTTTGGCTCTGTAGCATAAATCTCAAAGCCCAGTTGTTGATATAATGCCAGTGCTGCAGTATTTCCAGTCGCGCAATGCAAATGTAGATGCGTCACAGAGTTAGCAGCATGCTTGATTACTTGCTGCATCAATTGCTTAGCTACACCCTTACCACGAACAGCTAGGGAGGTATACATGCCCCAAATCATTCCGCGATGCGCGGTTTTAGCACTCTTCAAAGACGAAAAACCAACACAGCCAATTATATCTCCACCATCAAAAGCCGCAAAAACATCATTTTTCTCGAGCATATTTTTGAAATACTGATCATTACAACGCAAGGTTTCCTCATAGGATGAACCAAAGCTCTGAGGTGAGTCTTTTAACGCTTGTAAGCGTATTGTTTTCCATAATTGCCAATCGGCAGATGTAAGCAACCTAATACAAATATCAGCCACTGATTCAACTCCATTATTGAGTAAATTATTGCAAGAAATTACTCTCGCCCCAGTGCCATATAACCGTAGGGGCGTATTGTATACGCCCTATAATTTGAAAAAAACTTAAACAGAAAAAGAAGAGCCACAACCACAGGTGGTTTTAGCATTTGGGTTACGAATAATAAAGTGAGCACCTTCGACATCTTCTTTATAGTCGATATCAGCACCGACAAGATACTGGAAGCTCATCGCATCTACCAATAAATAAACACCATGATTCTCAAAGATCATATCATCTTCTTTTTGCGCTTCATCAAAGGTAAAGCCATATTGAAACCCCGAACAACCACCTCCAGTGATATATACGCGTAGCTTCAAATCGTTGTTGTCTTCTTCTGAGATTAGCTCTTTTACTTTCAAAGCAGCTGCATCAGTAAAATTAAGCGGTTGTGCCTGTTGGACGCTCATTTTGCTTTCTTTTGCTCCCTTATTTCACTTACTATTCTTGAACTGGTACAAGCTTGATTTTGCCCATACGATCAATGTTTTGCACCATAACATTCATGCTTTTGCCTTCTGCCATTGTATTTGGATTAACGCCAATGCTCTCAAGATCAGCAAATGGCAATAGACCATCTTTACCAGGCAGAATATTAATAAACGCACCAAAATCTAGGACTTTAACGACTTTACCGCTATAGGTTTGACCAATTTCAGCACTGGCTGTTAATGCTAACACTTCTTCAATGGCAGCATTTAATGCATTACGGCTCTTGGCAAAAATTTTCACCTCACCATTATCAGAGGTATCAATCGATGCACCAGTTTTCTCAGTAATACCTTTAACCGTCGCACCACCCTTACCGATTACATCACGGATTTTGCTTGGATCGATTGTAATGACTTCAACTTGTGGCGCATTATCAGAGGTTTCTGTTTTATACTCAGAAATAACTTCATTCATAATGCCCAAAATATGTAAACGACCTTCGCGGGCTTGTTCAAGGGCGGCATGCATGATCTCACGCGTAATACCCTTGATCTTGATATCCATCTGCAAAGCTGTTACACCATAGCGCGTACCCGCGACTTTAAAGTCCATATCACCCAAGTGGTCCTCATCACCCAAGATATCTGACAATACCGCATATTTATCGCCATCTTTAATGAGCCCCATTGCAATACCTGCAACAGGAGCGGCTAACGGCACGCCGGCATCCATCATTGACAGTGATGAACCACAAACTGTTGCCATCGAACTTGAACCGTTTGACTCCGTAATTTCAGATACCACACGGATAACATAAGGGTAAGCATCTTCATTTGGGAATACAGCTTGTGTTGCACGTTTCGCCAAATTAGCATGACCAATCTCACGACGCTTAGGTGTGCCAATCATACCCGTTTCACCAACTGAGTATGGCGGGAAATTATAATGTAACATGTAGCGATTTTTCTTATCGCCCCCTAAAGTCTCAACCAACTGTGCATCGCGATCATTACCTAAAGTTGTCACCACTAAAGCTTGTGTTTCACCACGTGTGAACAACGCTGAACCATGCGCTTTAGGTAAAACACCTGTGCGCACATTAATTGGACGCACTGTACGTGTATCACGACCATCAATACGTGGCAAGCCACTTAAAATATTTTTACGAACGACTTCTTTTTCAATGTCGTGGAAAATTGTTTTAATCTCTTCTACAGAAACTTCTTCTAACTCAGTTTCATCAGCAACAATAGCTTCAACCACTGTTTTACGTAATTGGTTGATTGCCTCAACACGCTTTTGTTTTTCAGTTTCTTGATAAACTGCTTTAATCTCACTGTAAAAACGTGATTTAATTTGCTCTTTTAATGCCTTATTTTCCGCTTGTGGCATAAATTCCCAACGCGGCTTAGCAGCATATTTCGCTAAGTGATTAATTGCTTCAATGATCACCTGCATTTCTTTGTGACCATATAAAACAGCACCAAGCATGACATCTTCTGGCAAACTTTTTGCTTCTGACTCAACCATCAACACGGCATCTTTCGTACCGGCGACAACTAAATCCAACTCTGAAATATCTAGTTTGGCAAATGATGGGTTTAAAACATATTGCCCATCAATAAAGCCGACACGCACACCAGCAACAGGACCCTCAAATGGCACCCCAGATAATACCAACGAAGCCGAAGCACCGATCAGCGCTGGAATATCCGGTGGCACCTCAGAATCATATGATAACACGGTTGCCACAACTTGAACTTCATTATAAAAGCCCTCTGGAAACAACGGGCGCAACGGACGGTCAATCAAACGAGCCGTTAAGGTTTCGTTTTCACTTGGTCGCCCTTCACGACGTGGAAACCCGCCTGGAATCTTACCTGCTGCGTATGCTTTTTCTTGGTAGTTGACTGTCAATGGGAAGAAATCTATACCTTCTTTAGCCTCTTTTCGCGCTGCAGTCGTTACCAATACAACGGTGTCGCCCATAGTAACCAAAACCGAACCTGCCGCTTGACGCGCCATTGATCCAGTTTCTAACGTTACTTGATGTTGTCCTAACTGAAAGACTTCTTTAAATATTTTCACGTGTGTACCTTATTATCATTGTTTTGCGGTGTGTCGTATCTTTGATCTTATCTACGTAAACCTAAACGCCCGATCAATGCGCGATAGCGCTCGATATCTTTGCTCTTCAAATAGTCAAGAAGCTTACGACGCTGACTGACTAAACGCAACAAACCACGTCTTGAGTGGAAATCTTGTTTATGCGATGCAAAATGCCCTTGCAACCCGGTAATGCGAGCTGTCAATAATGCAACTTGTACTTCTGGTGAGCCCGTATCGCCTTCTGAACGTTGATATTCAGAAACGATCGATTGTTTTTGCTCGGTGCTTAACATAGTGTTTTCTCCTAAGATTTATTTCTTTTGTTAAACTTCCCATGTGATATTTGATATATTTAACCATAAAAAACATCGTGACAGCTTAGCAACGGCCGTATGATACATGCTTTTGAGAGAAACAACAAGCACAGCCAAAGCTTATTTTTGCGCCACTGAATACTTTTGCTGATAGCTTTTCATACGCTCAATCAACTCATGCTCAATCTGCCCTTTTTCTTTAAGATAGTCAATTAAGTCATTTAGATTGCCAATCGCATAAACAGGAAATTGATAAGCCTTCTCAACCATTTTAACGGCTGATATTTCCTCGTTAGGAGCAATTTCTTGACGATCTAGCGCAACACAAACGCCTTCAATGCTCCCACCATGATCTCTAATGATCTCAATAGCCTCTTTAATCGCCGTGCCTGCAGTGATCACATCATCGATAATTAATACTTTTTTATTCTTGATATCAGCACCAACAAGCATGCCACCCTCGCCATGATCTTTCTGCTCTTTACGGTTGTAACAGAAACCAATATCTTTACCGTAACGACTATATAAAATAGAGGCGACAAGTGCCGCCAAAGAGATACCCTTATAAGCAGGACCAAATAACACATCAAATTGTACCTTGCTCTCTATTAATTTAGCCGCATAACACTCTGCTAATTGATGCAAGGTCTTGCCATGATTAAACAGCCCTGCATTAAAGAAATAAGGGCTAATACGCCCTGATTTTAATGTAAATTCACCAAACTTAAGTGCCGATGCCTCAATGGCAACATCAAAAAAATTATAGTCATTCATATTTACTTATCCACTTACCTCATCATAGAGTATGGCTAATATATATTAGTTTTATGCCGCTCGTAACTGGTTTTGCTTAATTGCTTAAAATAACTTACAAAGATGTATCAAGATTAATACATTAGGTTACACCTTTGAAACTGCATCTAGCAATATCAGAACATATAATATACTTATACCAAACAAATAACAGCCTAAGAAAACTTATGATTTTTTATATGATGCACTGGTTAGCAAATGATGAAGCACAAAAATATGCCAATACACAAACTAATAATAAGTAATAGGAGAGCATGATGAATCACTATGGTTTTTACTGGATGACAGTTGAGAAACACCTTTTAGAAGCAAGCAATCAACAAAATAACTCACAAAAGAGTAGTCATAAAATTAATGGGCTAAGACTAAATATTCATCCACAAGTGTTCACCGTACCCTGAGCGTAAGTCGAAGGGTAATCACACTTCATAGAGGCTTCGACTTGCGCTCAGCCAACGCTTACACAATCAAAGTAGGCAGGAATATGGTCATAGCCAATTAATGACTGATTAAAACGCCGCAAAATCTAGGCTCACACCTAAGTCATCTGCAACAATGCGCCCATGATCATACTTCAGAACACCATTAATAAATGTTTTATTAATTGTTGATGAAAAAGTTAAGCCGCTAAACGGTGACCAACCACATTTTGATTTTGCCGCAACATCACTCATATGCTGTTGCGCATTAAGGTCGACTAACACCAAATCAGCCCAATAACCCTCACGGATAAAGCCGCGCTCTTCAACCTGATAGATTATCGCTGGCGCATGTGAAGTTTTTTGAACAACTTTCTCCAATGAAAAAACACCTTGATGGTAATACTCAAGCAATGACAATAACGCATGCTGCACCAATGGCAAGCCAGATGGTGCCTTGAAGTAACTTTGATGTTTTTCAGCCCACGTATGAGGTGCGTGATCCGTGGCAATGACATCTAATACATTATCATTAACAGCTTTAAGCAACGCCAAACGATCTTCTTCTTCTTTGATTGCAGGATTACATTTGATTAAAGCGCCCCGCGCGTGATAATCCTTGCGTGAAAAGAATAAATGATGTGCACAAACCTCAGCAGTAATACGCTTGTCAGCAAGTGACATATTTTTGTTCTCCGCAAACAATTGCAACTCATCTTTGGTGGTAATGTGCAGCACATTAAGCTTAGTGTTAAACTTTTTAGCCAGACTAACTGCCAAGGTAGATGATTTAATACAAGCTTCTCTGCTTCTAATCAAAGGATGCAAATCAAACGGTACATCTTCACCATATTGCGCACGATATGCCGCTTCATTTTGCGCAATCATTGGTGTGTCTTCACAATGTGTGGCAATAAGAATCGGCGAATTAGCAAAGAAGCTTTCTAAGGTTTTAACATTATCAACCAACATATTGCCGGTTGATGCACCCATAAAGATCTTAACGCCACAGGCATCCCCTGGGCTTAAACGTTTAAGCTCATCAACATTATCATTCGTTGCACCCAGATAAAAAGCATAGTTAGCATGTGATTTGGTTGCCGCTAGTGCTTTTTTTGCATTGAGTCGCTCAATCGTCACCGTTGCAGGGTTACAATTAGGCATCTCCATATAGGAGGTAATACCTCCGGCAACTGCCGCTTTTGACTCACTCTCAATATCCGCCTTGTATGTCAATCCAGGCTCACGAAAATGCACTTGATCATCGATCATACCAGGCAACAAATGTAGCCCTTCAGCATCGATTACTTTCACATCAGAGGTGGTAGAAATATCTTGGGCAATCTTGGCAATTCTACCGTCTTTTACTAATACATCAGCGACAAAAACTTTGCCCTCATTGACAATCGTTGGTGACTTGATTAAATAATTTGACATTGCTTTATCATCCTTTTAGCTCATTTTGCAATGCCATCATTTTATATCAGCATACTTCACTTTTATAGTAATGAATCAAGAATAAATTGCGTTTTAATTCCCTCTCACCCGTTCACTCTAAGCTGAACGACATATCCCACAAGAGGAAAGGTGCTAGCTGATACTACTTATTTTGATGGCAAAGCATGCACTAAAGATTCAATTGTTTTAAGTTACTCTTTACCCTAAAATATCGATTTATTGACAATAGGTATTAAGAGCCGGCATGTTAACATCCACTGACATTCAAACTGTTGATCACTTTCTAGCGCATCTAAAACGCTTAGATGATACGCCAATGTTTATCTATCAAAATCAAGTGTTTAGCTATGCGAACATGTATGATTACACTTTTAGCATTGCCCACTGGTTAAAAGAAAACAACGCAACTAAAGTCATGTTTGCAATACATAACTCACCTTTTTCTGTTGGGCTTTTTTTTGCAAGTTGGTATCAAAGAATCAACTGTATACCAGTTAACCCACGCTTTATTGCCAATGAGTTACTTGAGCTTGTTAAAAGAGCCAAGCCAGATCTGTTAATAATTGAACCAAAGCAGCACTCTGAGGCACTTAATCATTATTGCCAAACTCAGCAGATTACACTTGTTATTATTGATAATGCTTTAGATTATTTACAGCGCTTAAAGAAAGCCTCCAGCACTGATACTACCGATTTACCTCAAGCCCAAAATGAAGGTATCACCTATCATATAAGCTCTGGCACGGGTGGGCACTATAACTTTCATGGACATTACACGCATCAAATTCTAGCTTATGCCTATGCCCGTCAATTTGATTATGGTCTTAATAAAGGTTATATATCCCTTGTGCATCTTTCATTTAATCACGCCTATGCCTTTTCATATCAGCTATTACCCAACATAGCTCTTGGCAATTGCATGGTATTAGCGCCTAGCTTTGATGCAACAACCTCACTCAAACTGATTAATCAACATAAAGTCACAGCATTGGCACTACTACCAACAATGTATTACCAGTTAGCACTTGAAGCCCAGAAAACGCCAATAACCCATAAACTTAGGCACTTAAGCGTTGCAGGTGATCAGCCAAGTGAATCTTTAATACATTTGATCAAAGAAACCTTTAATACACCGTTACTAAACGGCTTGGGAATGACCGAAGTCTATGGCTATGCGCAAAATCTTACAGCGTCTAGCGTTTACAATAAAATCAAGATTTTTGATGATGTCGAGATAAAAATTGAAGCGATTGAACACGATCATCTTAAGCATGTTAACGATGATCATAAGCACATTGGCGAGCTATATATTAAAGCACCGATGCAGCCAATCTCTCACCAAGGAAAGTGGCTAGCCACGGGTGATTATGGATATATTGATGATACACGTCATTTATACTTTCTTGGGCGTATTAAAGATATCATTGTCAAAGGTGGCTCTAAAATTGCACCATTGGAACTTGAGCACTATCTTCATCAAATGCCGCAAATTGAGCAAGTTACAGTTATTGGTAAGAAAGATGATATTTGGGGTGAGCTTATCTGTGCATGCATTGCTACCAAAGATAATCAGTCACTTACTTTAGAGACCGTTAACACATTTATCACGCCATTTCTTGCCGCATATAAACATATTGATCAGCTCTATTTATACCCGCAACTCCCCCTTAATATCACCGGTAAAATTGACCGCTTTCGCTTAAAAAAAGAGATCGACAATGCCTAACAATCATCTACCTCCATTTGCTTATCTTGAAAACACTTTAGACAGCAGTGACAAGAGTTTTTATTTTAGCAAACCATATAGTGAAGTCCTATGCACTGATCCCAAGATGCTAAAATTTGCATTTGCAAAATTAGCAGAATTACAACAACAAGGCTTATATCTTGTTGGTTTTATCAGCTATGAAGCAGCTTATCATTTAAACCCTGATTTTACTTCCTTGAAAACAGCATCTCAAAGGCTCAACACGCCACTTTTACATTTTATTGCCTTTGAGCAATGTTCACCAGATCTACTTCAAACTCAGATAACCACTACTACTAATAGCACTGCAATAGACCTGATTTATGACCCACTCTCTCAATTGCAATATGCCAGAGACTTCAAGCGTGTACAACAAGCATTAACCGATGGTGAAAGCTATCAGATCAACTATACCAAGCGCATTAAGTTGCGATCCAGCTTAGCTCCTTATGAGCTTTACACGCAACTAAAAGCACAACAACCGGTGAGCTATAGTGCTTTTCTACCATTTAAGCCAATGACTGTTTTATCGTTTTCACCTGAGCTATTTTTTAAAAAGCAAGGCGACACCATCACAGTAAACCCTATGAAAGGCACTAGCAAACGTTTTGATGATCACAATGACGATCTACAATCCTATGAATTTTTACGAACAGACCCAAAAAACAAAGCCGAGAATTTAATTATCGTCGATCTATTGCGTAATGACCTTGCTCGTATTTGCGATAGAGGCTCAATTAAGGTCAGTAAGCCCTTTGCGATTGAAACCTATAAAAGCGTTTATCAAATGACCTCAACGATTTCCGGCAAAGTCGATAGTAACATCCCTTTTGCCGATATTATTGAGCATTTGTTTCCCTGCGGCTCGATCACTGGTGCACCCAAGAAACGCACGATGGAAATTATTCAACAGCTTGAACCTCCGCGAGGTTTATACACAGGTTGTATCGGCTATATTATGCCAAATAATGATATGTGCTTTAGTGTTGCTATTCGCACATTAACACAACAAAATAATGAGCTATGGCATTGCGGTGTTGGTGGCGGTTTTACCATTCAGTCTACACAAGATGACGAATGGAAAGAAATGACCACCAAAATTCAATTTATCAAACGCTTGTATCACCCTCAGTTTCAACTGATTGAAAGCATGCTTTATGATAAAAATGGGCTTACATCGTGTGATTTACATCTTGAACGTTTATGCAATTCCGTATCTGTTTTACACTTTACTTTGGATATAGCAAAGTTAAGAATTGCATTATTGCAATATTGTGAAACACTCATCACGGCAAACAATGAACAATATAAACTTCGAGTTGCTGTGGATTATCACGGGCATTTGACGATTACGCATCAACAACTTGAGCAATCACCCACTCCTTATCACATTGAACTATTTATTTGTCCTGAGCAAATAGACTCAAATAACCCGCTATGGCAGCATAAAACCGATGATCACAGCACACGTGGCTTTTATACACAGAAGCACAGCCAATATATTGCGGATAAGCCAAATTGCGAGCTTATTTTCCTCAATGAACAACATCACCTGACTGAAGCACGTTTTTATAATATTATCATTGAAATCGATGATATCTTATATACACCACCTGTTAGTGATGGTCTATTACCTGGCATTGCGCGCGCTAAACTACTTCAAGCTGGGCAAATTCATGAGCGCTCAATTTCTATAGAAGAACTAAAATCAAGCAAAAACATTTACCTTATTAATGATGTTCGAGGTAAAATATCGTGCTTTTTAAGCGCACAAACAACCATGTAAGAAGTATAAAAATTAAGATGTTACTGTTTATTGACCACTATGATTCATTTGCCCATATTTTAATGGATTATTTTGCCCAATTGGGTGAGAAAATTATCTCATTCAAATCAGATCAACTTGATCAATCGATTGATTACAGCCAATTTAGTGGCGTCATTATAGGGCCAGGTCCTGGACACCCTGATGAATTAACACATTTATACCCTGAGATCAAACGCATCATTGATAGCAACATACCGATTTTAGGCATTTGCCTTGGTCATCAGTTATTAGCACAATACTTTGGCGCTAAAGTCATTCATGCAGCTAACATTATGCATGGGCAATGCAGTTTAATTCATTTTACCAACCACTCACTCTACCAAGGGCTACAATCGCCTTTGACAGTAACACGCTATCACTCACTGATTGTTGACATCACAAGCTTACCAGATGATTTACAACCAATCGCACTGACGATGAACAATGAGCTCATGGCATTTGCACATAAGCACTTAACTATCTATGGCATCCAATATCACCCTGAGGCTTATTTGACAGAATCAGGATTAAAAACATTACAAAACTTTCTTTTAGCGAATAAGCGCTTGTGCTTAGAGCAAAAGGCGTTATCCTAGTCCAATCCATTGATTTAATAGCCTTTGATGTTATCACCATGACAGCAAAACATCACAATTTACGTGCCTTTGCGCATATTAATATTTGTCATCTATTGGCAAATCTTGCCAATATCCGTGCATTGCACGCAAATAAATCCATGATTATTATGCTCAAAGCGAACGCCTATGGTCATGGTGCGGTTGAGATTGCTAAGGCATTAGATGGTTTATGCGATTATTTTGGCGTTGCTAGTGTTGAGGAAGGTATCGAGCTTATTTTGGCAGGAGTTAAGAAAACCAAAGTCATTGTTTTTTCAGGATTTTTCTCCAAAGACATGGTACAAACACTTATTGACTACAGACTTATTCCGATTATTCATAGCGCCTATCAATATGAGTTACTTGGTCAGTATTTTCAAAATAAACACGCTGAGATATGGCTTAAAATCAACACAGGAATGAACCGCTTGGGGTTATCAGAAGACGAGTTTGAAGTGCTTTACACTCAAGCACAATCATATCATAAACCTCTCAATGCATTAACGCATTTAGCCGAATCAGAATCTTGTGATCAATCTTTTACATTAAAGCAATTACAACACTTTCAAGCATTAATCAAAGATAAATCATTTGTTCATATCAGTGCCTTTAACTCAGCGGCCTCACTCTTAAATAATAATGATTTTAACACCAACACCATTCGCATTGGTTTAGCGCTTTATGGTGCATGTGCTGCCGCACACCCATTATTAAGGTGCACACTTAAGCCTGTTATGACATTGCATAGTCATATTGTAGCAATTCAATCCATTGATGTGGGGGATTCCGTGGGTTATAACCGCCAATATATTGCCAAATCAAAAACCCAAATCGCCATTGTGACAATTGGTTATGGTGATGGTTATCCGCAAGCTGCTCCTAACGGCACCATGGTGGCCATCAATGGCAAGCTTTACCCTACTGCAGGCAAAGTCTCGATGGATCTGATGGCAATTGATATTGGCATGAATAAAAATATTCATATTGGTGATAATGTCACTTTGTTTGGCACTTCTGATTTGTTAGTTGATGATGTTGCCACACATATAGGCACTTCAAGTTATGCCATGCTTACCGCGATTAATCCGCGTGTTGAGCGATTTTATTTAACTTCTGCTGATGCAAAGACAACATGATCTACACTCAAAGATACAACTGCTTCAACTAAGTGATCTATTCCTGATGCCACTTCTGCAATACTTTGCCCGATCATATACGCCGGTGTACTTACCACTTTATTTATTTGG
Organism: Caedibacter sp.; assembly: GCA_020629575.1. Classification (GTDB taxonomy): domain Bacteria; phylum Pseudomonadota; class Gammaproteobacteria; order Francisellales; family Francisellaceae; genus Caedibacter. Next base: position 15,203 of record JAHDDB010000037.1, read on the forward strand.
TCAATACATATTTCAGTAACACATTTATTAACGTGCTTGGCACCTTTATCCTCAACAATATCAGCCGTTGTTTGATCATTGCCAATCGTTAACGTTACATTGGGGTATATTGCCGCGGCAATAACAGGGGCAACACAGGTAAAGCCAACAGGCTTTTGTGCACTTTTAAACTTGTTGATAAATGCTAAAACAATTGGCTCGACAACAAAACTACTATCTTGCTTCAGGGCAAAATTACATAGGTTTTTAGCCGCACCAAAGCCACCTGGGATAATCAGTGCTGCATAGTCATCTGCATTGGCTAAGGATAGATCCTTTATTTCACCGCGGGCGATGCGTGCTGCCTCAATCAATACATTGCGTGATTGCGGCTCTTGATCACCTGTTAGATGATTAATCACATGATGCTGCATGATATTTGGTGCAACTATCTCATATTCAATACCACGTTTTGATAAAGATAATAATGTCAACACAGCCTCATGAATTTCACTACCATCATAAACACCACATCCTGCCAATAACACGGCTACTTTCGAGACTGTTCACTCAACTGTGTCACCCTAAAGCTCAAGTTTTAACCGTTCAGG
>JAHDDB010000038.1 GCA_020629575.1 Caedibacter sp.
TAACCTTAAAAGGGCTATAGATTAACGGTTTTATTTGGAAAGATGTCTATTAAAAAACAAAGGATTGGGTAAAAGCGCAGTAACCCTGTTTGTCGCTTAACAATAAACAGTGGCTTATTAAAGTTTTTGTCGTATTTATGCTGTGCCTTGTAAGTTTTGCGCTTTTGAAAAAATGACTTAGCAATATTCACGTTCTACGCTCCTGTAATAGCAGGTGATAACACTTCGTTGGCTTGTCCTGAATCATAAGATACAGGAACATCCCAATGCCCCTCTTTACCAATCCACATGACATCATGTGCATTAATAAGGTTATTGGTTTTGCCGTCAACGTAAGGCGCTATCCATGTACGATAGATTTGTGCGGGCTGATAAACAAAATGCCCTCTTGTTTCCTGCTTCACCTCATGGAAATCAATCGGTGTCTTTTGGGATTGATCAGAGCTGTCGGCATCACCATTTGATTGTGCAGGTGTTGCCTTAACAAACTTTGGGTTGCTATCAAACACTGAGTAACCATTACCATCTGAACGCTCGGCTGCCTTAAATGAGTCACTCACCGAAGCGCATGCACCAATATGTTTCTGATCATCACTCAATGGACAACCAACCTGTGTTGCACATCCTGACAAGGACAGAATGCCAAAGGATAAAATGCTAATAAAAATTCGCTTAGAGATATGAATGCGCTTAAGCATGGGGATTTACTCCATTATTTAAAATTTTACCTGTCTTTAAATCAACAATTGCACCTAATACCAGATAGCGTTTGTCTTCGGTTATAAAGCCGTTTCGACCATTTTTAAACTCAACCAGATACAAATCATCCAGTGACAAATTAAGCTGTGATACGCTTTTTACTGGAGTCTTAGGAATTGCTGATTGAATAGACTGTTCAAGGCTTTCAGCATAGCTAATCGATGTTGTTAGTAATGATGAACCTACTAATAAAAGAACATTAAGAAATGTTTTTACGCGCATCATTAAAAACCTCCATTATCAAAAAAGTTTTTAGTTTGATTGGTTTGATCGTTAACGACATCATTGGCATTTGATGGTTTCGCGCTTTGATCAGTCTGATAACTATTCATATTCGCCATAACCTGCTGTGTTCTTCTCAAGTTATCTGCAACCGCTTTTTTCTGTCTTTGCTGCGCCTGATCATCTTGAGGTGGCATTATCATTTTTTGCACTTGCCCGCCAATGGTTTTATTTTGTGTTGTAGACGCAGGAACATTGGTCACTTTTGGTTTATCGACCTCTGTTGTCACAGGAATTTTTAAGTCTTGACGGTTTTCCCAGTGAATTGGTGTTGTCTCACTAATCATCACAGTAACAATTCGACCTGTGTTAATGTTGATGTAAGGCTGCATGCTATTAAGCTTATTAATAAAATACTTGGATAGTTCACCCAATCCAGATGCCGCAGCATTTCCGCCAGCGGCATTGTAGGCGCTCTGTCCTGAGAGAACTGAGTAAGCACCTTGCGCTCCCATGTAGGATGTCGATTGAGATTGAGCAGCAGTGCTTGCTAACCCTGAAAATATCCCTGCAACGGTTGCTAAGAATGCTTTGTAACCCTCATTCTCGACCAACTGCCCACGCAAACCAATCTTTGCATCACTATCCATAATCTGACCGATAAGACCAGTTGAAATCATGTCTCTGCCACCGTGACCAGTACAACTTACTTGTTGAACTTTAATGTAGACACGAGATGTTGAATAATCGCCATACCCAGCACCTAGTGCCGTACATCCTTTAAGGTTGTAACGATAACCGTTAGGCATAGTGAAATTAGTCAATATTCTTAAAAATACAGGTCTTGGCTCACCTTGTGCTGAAACGCCCGCAGGAAAGTCGCCACCATTTAATAGTGATGCTTTTGCCCATGAGTCAATATTAATTGCACCGGCATTAGGATTCTTTTTCATTTCAAGCTCGGGTTTACTTATAACCTTTCTTGACGCATTAAAGATAATCATGCCTTGTGGTTGTGGTGAAGCGTATGATGGCGGAGCATTACCCTCATCTAAAACCTTTTTATTGTCGTGAGATGACTTATGTTGTGAATTACTGGTTAAGTTCGCTTGATTACCACTTGGATTAGTGATGCTAGCATCATTATTATTTTCAGACTTCTCATGCGTGACCGTTGTTGTGGTTTGTGTTGTTGTTTTCTGGTCAATCTTCTTGTTTAAAACCGCGATAGCACTGCTAATATCTTTTAGGTTTCGATCAATATTAGTAAAGTGCTTATCTGTTTGACGTTGATACTCCGCTTGCTTTGCTTGGATATTGTCAACCTGAATCTGAGTCGTCCCCATCCAAGATTGCTCTGGGGTGACATCGGTTGTGACTTTTACAAGCGGATCGGGTTTATGATAGACAGGTGCTTGCTCATGATGAAGCCATATAACGGTGATAATTAATATAATAAGACCAACCCAAAATATGCGCCAAAACTTTTTCAAACGAATTTTTGAAAGCCCGACAGATGTTTCTATGTCATCGTCTTTTTTCTTAAATAAATTGAAAATTTTACGCATCTTGACCCCCTGCATTCACAGGCGACAGCAATCCTTGAGCTTGATCCTGATTATCAGACGGCTTTTGCAAAAGAATATAAAGATTCCCGCAGTCAGAAAGTGAAGCAAAATCATGGCGTGTTAATGTGATTGAAACAATCGCAGACTTATCTTGGTAAAACTCGGACTCGCTCAATGATAGCGGTAGCTCATTGGGGCATATCTTCCACTCTCTCATGGTGTAGTTGCTGCTGCTATACTCAGCATAATCAGATAATGTAAATTGCTTATAAGGACTAAATGGCTTGGCGATTTTGTCCTGTAATGTCCAAAAATCACCTGTATTATGTGTTACAAAAGCTTTATTCATATTGATGATCATCTGGTCATAATGACTGGTGTGACCATACGTATCTTGAGTAGGAATGCCACCTGATACGGTCAGAGGTACTTCAATTACTTTGCCATCAACATTAGCGACCATAAATTTAAGCGATACAGGCGGATGATCGTTATCAAAAATCACCGAGAACTGCACCGTGGAATATAACTGACCACCTGTTAAGGTGAATGCTAACACCTGATTATCATCTAAAAGGTGGTAATCAACCCCATTTTGACTAGGTGGCTGAATGATGTTTTTAACAGGTACTTTAAAATACACCATGTTAATCTGGGTTGAGGAAACGATGTTCTGTCGGCTGCTGTCATAAAAATAGGTGTTATCATGATCACTGGCACCTCGCGCTAAATCCGTTTCATTAGTTGTTGCTGACGGAGTGGAAACAGGCTTCATTTCCTGAACACTTAAAAAGGCAGGTTTATGCTGCTGTGGCTGTGCTGTGATGCTTGGCGTACTTGCTTTAGTTGTTTGCGCTGCACTTTCTGAGGCTTGAGCAAAACTAATCGCTGAGACACTCATTGCGCTTAAAACAGTAAGCGCTGCAAAACTAAGCTTGATGCTTGTTCTGTGATTCATAGTTCCAATTCCAAGATTTAATATAAACAAATGAGTTGCTGATGCTGTAGTCAATCGCAACACTTAAAAGCCCATGATCAACAACGTTGCCATTAACATACATAATCCTTGTGCCACCAACGGTTACATGCTCTCCTTTAACCTCAATCATATTAGGATCAGGAAAAAAGCTGTAACTGGCATTACCATCTTTGATTGTCTTAACGCGATCTTGCAACTTTTCAAATTCCTCGTTGTAATAACTTGGCATAAGACGAGTTAAAAACTCGTTCGTTAAAAATTGTATGTTGGTCGGGGAAACATTAAAAAAAGTTGATACATCGCCTCTTGCTAACGCCATTAGGTACTCTGGGTTAACTTGATTGCTGACAATCTTATATTCTTGATTAGCAAACTGCGGCACAATAACAGTGGTATGCTGATTGGATAAATGCATGATTGTGCATGACTGAGCAATCACAATAAAAACACATACCCAAAGCCAACGCTTTTGTTTGATCAACTGTGTTTTGTTTTGATCAATGACACCTAAAAACTTACTTTTCACATCAACCTCTTTTTAGTTTATTAATTATCAAACCGTGTGACATTGCTATCTGGGAATCTAGGGAGTGCCTTTTTACCCCGCCAAAACCCATACCGCCATTTGATGTTGTGCTGTATCATTCCACGCGCTTTATTCCCTTGTGAGTTCTTTTTGATTAGCCATAAAACAAATCCCATCACCACAAAACCCAAAAGGGAGTAAAGACCGTTAAGAAAAATAACCAAGATCATGCCAGAGGTGACGGCAATCCCCCATTCTTGATAGGTGAAACCTAAAATACGTGCAGGATCATCAAATCCCGCATGAAAAACAAAACGCTCACGCTCTGACATAATAAAATTACCCTAAGAACCACATGGCTTGCGGTGCCACATGCAACGAAGCCCCTGCGATAGACAAGTAGATAGCTGGTCCGACTTTAATAGCAAGTGCCACAACGATACCCGCACCTAACGCAATTGCTTTACCATTACTAATAACTACGGCTGTGACAACACCAATAATGAAAGCAGCTAAGGCAATCAAATCACCAAGACCACCTGACACCCAACCGTAAATCTCTGTAAACGCTTCACCCCACGTAGTATCAGCCTGTGCAGCAGTGATTGACTGAGCAGCAACCAGTCCAACCATTGCAATAAGACACCAAAAAATCGCAGGTGTTGATTTAATTAAATGACGCATTTTTCTCTCCTATTTTTTATTTAATTTTGCTTATTTGTTTATTTAAACGTACTTAATGGGTAAATTTGTGAACCCTCTAACTTCATTAAGATTTCTATATTGTTCTTTGCTCCTAAATTTGCTCTTAACTCACGTAGCCCCCTATTAATATTTGATTTTGATATACCTGTTACACGAGCAATTTCAGCACCACACGACACCCCTCTTTTTAAAAAGCCAATGAGCCTGACCTCGATGTTAGATAGCTCAATAGCATAGCCATGAGTGATGCAAACATGACTAGACAAAGAGTATTGTGGGATATTGATAAACTGCTCGAAATTCACCGTTACTACTCCTCTTCAACTTCCTCTGGGTTTTCAGAAGTCTCAACAACATAGCTATCAATGTTGTATCTAAATTTGTACTTTGAATCCTGGTCTTTGTTTTTTTGTTTACTGACGACACACATGCCCGTTTCCCCAACCAAATCCTCGGGATCAATTTCACATGTTTCAAATTGCTCAGTTTGACCAATAGCATCACCAAAGTCGTAGAACTTCCAAATAGCAGCATCTGTCATCACAAAATTATCAAAACAAGTCGTTTGATTACCATCTTGATCTTCAAGTAATAACTTTGCTGTAAGCATGTCATTGCCATTTTTTGAAGTGGCTTCGGTGATTTCCTTAACGGTAAACATCACCTCACCCTCTTTTACGCCAAAACTTTTAGGCTGACGTTTGCCGAACTTTCTCGTTGCCATATTAAGCGCTCCTTTGTTTAACTTACTTATCGTTTTGATTCATAATTGATGAGCCATAGCCAAAGTTGCGATCACGCATCTTTTCCTTTATGACCTCTGTGAAGAAAAACAAGACTTGAATAAACACAACTGCAACGAGCGTGATTTCAGCTATTGTCCCCCACTCTAGCGGAATAAGTTGAGTTGCTACCGCAATCTTTGCTTTTGCAGCTTCAATACTGCTGCTGCCAGTGATGATATTTATGTAGATAAAGCAGAATAAAAGTGCATTGATAAAGGCGGTAATACCTAATATCTCAATGACTTTTAATCCTAAATTAACTAATAGTGCTTTCTTGTCCACTTTCCTTTTTCTCCTCTGTTTTTACTATCATCTTTCAACCTCTTTTGCCCTTAATTCATCCAATTTCACAAACTCAAGCCAAAAAGAACCCTACCCATCTAAAACGGGATTATTTTCGGCTATGTGTAAATTATTTTTTAGCTATTTAGTCAGCGATATAATGAAACTTATCTAAGCCATAAAGCTTCATTGTGCCATCGCCTTGTGTATGTTTTGGCACGCTATAATTTTCCATGCCACCACCGCTTACAGTGATCTCTGGCACATCAATATTGATTAATTTATCTTTGATTTCTTTGTCATTCATTGGCATTTGCCTCCCCTCAAAAACTGGTATTTCAACACCACTATTTTGCTTTGATAATCCGTCTAAAATTCCAAGTGCCATCGCTCTTAATTCATCTGGGCTTAATTTGCTTAGAACTTCTTTTTCAGTTGATGCTTTTACTGTGCAATTCCCAGTGATACATGAACTGCTGCTTAAGTCATTTTTGATCTGATTTAAAGTATCTGACATTGCTAACAATGTAGTCAAAATTGCCTGATTGGTTGCTTGGTTTTGTGTGTATTTTAACACCTGATATGAGAACGGTTTTTTTGATTTTAAAGCCTCATTAAATGCATAATCTACTGCTGAATCTCTTAACGCTTTTTTAAACTCTATACTTTCATCACTTTTGGCGCTTGCAAACATCATTATATTAGCCATTCTTGCATAGTCGTCATATTGTTTCGATGTTAGGCTTGTATTTGTGGCTTGAGCTTGTTTGATTGAGTCAACTAAACTTAGTTTTTTATCCTCAACATTTTTGGTGGCAATTTTATTTGCATGATTAATTTTAACCATATCGTATACGCAACCATAAAAAGCATTTTCTTGATTAACTTTATTGATTGCTTTTGAGGCTAGGTAGCAGTTTATTGCTTGATTTGCGCTTATGCCACCATTAATATTTAGCTTTACTGGTGCGCCATTAACAACATCACCTACTGGATAAGCGGCGTTCGCAGCAACAAAGCCGAATGTTAGTGCGACTGTGGTTGTTAGTTTGATTAGCGTTTTAATCTTCAATTTACTTCTCCAATATGTACTTTTTAACAAAATTTGACATCGTTTTATGCGTTCTAAACTCAGCCCAGTAATTGGCTTTGATTTGCGGGTAAGCGTCACGACAATTTACTTCTTCTCCATTAACCGTTGTTGTAAAACTGGTTGAATAATCAATGTGGTCTAGCACATTGAAAGGCTGTTTTGATGCTAATAGTTCACCCATTAAGTCCTTGTCTGATCGCATCCAACTTGTTAGAAAGCAGTTGCTCATGAATCCTAAGAAATCAGAGTCTTTTGCATTGAATCCGTCATATTTACCTGCGAAGTAATCGATACCACCGTCGCCAGTTGTTATTATGTAATTTGCTCTATTATTTGATGCATAGACGCTGATACTTAAAGCCATCATCAGCATTGCGCCTGTCATGAGTGATTTAAGCCTCATTTTTAGCCCTCGGGTTATAAGTGTTCATAGCTAAAGAATTAGATGAGTAAAATGGGTTGAGATTTAATTTTCTACTGATAACCGCATCTTCTTTGAATTTAATATTTATAGCTAAATCTTGCAGCATCATTGATGTTGATTTATAGCTGTATGCAATAATTTCCATTTTAAAAATCCTTATTACTCTTTTCTCTTAAAATTACGAAGCCCACTAAAACATATATCGGCAGCGCCAATAAGCTATATCTTTGCGTAGCTACCATCACCACTAAGGCACCGATCACTAATGCAAACAGGTGATTTATATCAACACCAAAAATTCGCGCATCAGAAATTGGTAAGAACCTTTTCACCAAAGCAAAAAATATAGCTGAAATAGCTACAAAAGCTGCCATTAAAAAAATTGTTTGCACTCCATCACTCCCTATTTATTTGTGACTACTAACAACTCAAACCACAAACTCATTTTCACCACAAATCAGGACGTAATCTGAGCCATTCAACTGCTCACCGCTAATGGCTTTGACATCGTGTTGGATGTCTTCGGCTCTGCCTTGTAAATAAAGCTCAACATCACCGTGTGTGGCTTTTAAGTTTTCTAACTTTGCGATTGCTTCGCTGATATTCATAATTTTATCCTTTACCATCTGTTTTAAAGACACCACCGCCAACTAAGTTAGCGGTCATGTCCGCCCAGCCCCCGCTGCTTATATCATCAATAATGAAGGTGTTTATCTTCGTTTAACCTAAACACAATTTCTAAATGATTACCGTCTTTGCACAACTTTTGTGGTAACTTTTTATCTAATGCTTCATGGATTGCCTTTGTCATAATTGCTCTAAATTCTTCAAGTTCTTTGCTTGAAGTAATGTTTAACTCTTCAACGTAGCAAGCAATGTTTTGGTCACTGCCAATTTTAATTAGTAGACTTTTCATAACTTTACCTGCTCCTAAGTATCGACAATTAATCACATTCAGCTTTTATGCGTTTCTTATTTTCCCCAAATTCATTCTCAGTGCTTATAGTTATGCCAAACTGCTCTAAATATGACACTAAATCAGTCAATACACGATTGCAGTGGCAATGTTCATTACACTGACATGCTTTAGCATATTCCTCTAAAAACGATCTAAGCTTCACTTTTGTTGGATAGGTCATAATTAGCAACCTTATTTTTTTGGTTAAGCAAACAATCGGAATTTAAATAATTCTTTTTAAATAAAAACTCTGAAACCATGTCAGTCACAGCTTCAACCATTGTGAGAGAGTGATCACAACAATATCTCTTAAGTTTTAAATGAATATCCTCCCTTATCGATACTTGTTTATGGTTATTCACTTTTCCACTTCCTCATTTTTTAAAATTCATAAATGATTTATAAGTTCAATTTATATATTCATATTACCACTACCCATCATGTGGTGCAAGTGTATATATCGTAATAATTTGTATATCTCGCGATTTGCACGTCATTTCCTTAGCAAATATTAGATTTTATGTATATTATCAAATTACCACTTTATAATATCTCTGTTAAAGCTGTGACTATATTGTCTGATAACTTGAGGAAGTACATAGAAACCAACAATTTAAGTCTGCGAGATTTTGGAAAAGAACTCGGTCTTAGCCATTCTGCCATTTCAAGAATTCTCAATAGCCAAAATCCAGAAAAACTACAACCAAAAACAAAGCGATTGATTGCAAATGGATTAGGATTTGACTTTGATGAGTTATGTACTAAAGAATTAAGCTTGCTTGTTAAAATGAATAAGAATTCATATAAAATCCCATTTTATACAATTTCAGGGGAAAATACTTCTAATACTATTGAAAGTCATGAAAAATATCAATTCGCGGTAAATATACAAACAAATGATTATGCTCCATTATTTCCACTTGGAACCATACTTTTTTTTGATACTCAAAGCGCATATCAAAAAGATATTTGTATTCTTAAATTTAATAAAACTCGAATATTATGCCTCGTGGTTGAGTCGTATAGAAATGTGATAGTCGCAAAAGATCTGACCACAGGAAAAAAATTTGAGACCCCTAGGACAAATCTTGTTGCAGTCCTAATGAAATCTTTACATCATTAACCACTATCATAAGGCAGTGTTTATATATGAAATACAAAACAGTCATATATCATCCATTTAACCGAATAAATCTAAACTTCACTGAGGAAAACTTTCGTTCTCTCCTTAAACAAATCAGCAACATGCAAATACAATATGCTAACAATGAAAGTGAATTTTATGATTACATTAAGGATTCAGACTTTATTGTAGCTTTAAAAGTTGATAACAACATATATAAAGAAGCTTACAATCTAAAAGCTATTTTTACTTGTATGGCTGGGAGAGATGCGATTCCTGAGCCTGTAGGAAAAAATATAAGGCGATATTATGGGTCATTTCATGGAAAACTAATTAGAGAGAGCTTGTTGTCCGCTATGTTATGTTTTAACCAACGGATCCTAGAGTTAAGAAAATATCAGGAGAACAATGAATGGGCAAATGCTCAGCTCTATGGAGATAGAACTCTTATAGATACACAATCAGTTGCTATTTTTGGATATGGCGCAATTGGAGAATACTGTGCTAATTATTTGAATAATATAGGCATTAAAAATATTTATGCAATTCAACGAACACATCGAAATGGGTTGTGCAAAAATTCACAGGCTAAATATATTCATATATCAGAAGTAGATAAGATACTTAAATCTGTTGATCACGTGGTATCATTTTTACCGGAATCTAAAGAAACAAATAATATTTTTGATATGAACTTTTTCTCAAAAATGAATCAAAATGCATGCTTTTATAATTTTGGGAGGGGTAATTCTGTTATTGAGACTGACTTAGCAATGGCATTACAAAATAATTTGATATATGGTGCATATTTAGATGTATTTAGAGATGAACCTTTGCCAAAAGAATCAATTCTGTGGGGAGTTAAAAACCTTATTATTACTCCACATATAAGTACTTATTATAAGAGTTATTTCAGTGAATATGGTTTTGAACTCTTTTCACAAATGCAAAATGAAATATATCATTTAGAGAGCAATGAAGTATAACCTTTACTAACTTGTATGATCCCAACTTTTTCACATATTGTATAAACAGTCTCTTCTTTTATAGGCTTAATTTTGCTAAGAATTTTTTTATAATGATATTTAACATTGTGCACACTACACTTAAGGCATTTTGCTATAAATTGATCTGAATAACCTCTTATCTTTAGAGCAAGAACGTTAAACTGTTGTGGTGTTAATGATATTTGAATAGTAAGTCCATCTGAAGTGCAACTAAAAGCCAAATCTTTATCACTACTAGCACTAGGCATATCAAGTGTAATTTCACTATTTACACTTTCAGGGAATGATTGGAGGGATACCTCTAAGTATTCACCATTTTTTTCTATCTGCTCTATAATTTTATGAGCCTTAGCTAAAAAAATTTTGTTATATGTTTTTAGTAAACATATATTATTTAAATAAAAATCATCCAAATCGCCATCTCTCTCACCACCACCATATCCAAAAGTTTCAATATAATCACCTTGATGTTCAACAATCTCTAATTTATTGTAAATTCCAAAAAGACTTTGTGCTTCTTTTGCATATCCTGATGTGTGAGGATTTGATTTCCAAGAGTGTATTCCTTCAACAAGGCGCTTTTCAATTTTTAAATGGTAGTTTTTTTTGCGGTAGTATTTATGCCATTCAGGGTGAGTTGTTAAATTTATCACGCTTCCATTGGGATAAAAACGTGCATATATAAAAAAATTGACAGGAGTTTTATTAAACAGCTCCTTGCAAAATGATTTTACTAGTTTTGTATATCTTATTGATGCATCATTATTATCAATGATCATATATACCCCCTCTTTTATGAAGTAGATACATACCATATAGTGATATATATACATGTTAAAATAAGGTAAATAGAACAAGCATAATAGCTAAAATTCATCAAATACAAAACCATTAATGGTGTTGTTCCACCAAATATCATAAGAGGTATATTATAACCAAGACCTAATATACGACACCTATCTTCTTTTTTTACTAAAGAACATAAAAATCCAGGAGTGACACCCATATACATTGCTAAAACAGCGCCATAGCAAATCTGAACAATGTAGATTAGATACTTTTCTCCAGATAAGATTATATGGGTATGTAAAATAGATAACAACATTATACCAACAACACCAAATATTAACACCCTATAAGCCCCTAGAATATCCGCAAGTTTTCCAGCAAGAGGTTCAAATACCATCATACTAAAGACACCTATAATCGTGAATGCTAAACTTTGAGTTGAACTAAACCCAAGCTCGGTAAAAATTGTAGATGACATAACAGTGAACGTATAAAATGCTACTCCACCAAAGGACAGTAAGCAAAATAATGATATAAAAAACAATCTGTACTTCTTGTAATATATTTTGCTCGAAAATTTGTTGATTTGATCATTTATAATATGCTTCTTTCTTGCTATCCAGACGCAGATAAATAACAAACTTGATACCAAGAATGGAATGCGCCATCCATACATCATCATTTGATTTTCATTTAATACTTGTTTTAATAAATAAATAGTCAAAGCACCAATAATAACACCCATTGCTACTCCAGTGTTAATAAACGACGCCATAAAAATCTTCATATTACTTGGTGCAGACTCATACACTAAGGCTGAAGAAGATAAAAACTCCCCGCCAATCGAAAATGCTTGTGCCATTCTTGCAACTATAAGCATTAAAACGCTAAACCATCCTATCGTGTTGTATGTTGGTGATAATGAAATTGCTAATGTGCCAAACACCATTAATGAGACTGATATTTTAAAAGAAAAAACTCTACCATATTTGTCTGATACTGCTCCCAAAATATACCCGCCAATTGGTCTTAATAAATAAGTTATAGTAAAAAATGCAAATGTTATCACTAAACCTGAAAAATCACTTAAGTCAGGAGGTAAAAAAATCTTTGATATAATTGATGCCAAAGAGGCAAAAACTATAAAATCATACCATTCAACAAGATTTGAAAATAAAGTAATGTTTCTTCGTGATTTTATATTGTTATCTGATTTCATTATAAGGATATCTCCATTTTTAATATATATACTACATTGCTATAATGCCAAATATTATAATTATTTCCACTGCAACTACTCAAACGAGTAGTTTTAAATTTCATTTAACACTTTCTTTTAGGTAAAATTCACCTGCCTAGTTAATTTTTTATTTATGGATAAATGAAAATGAAAAAAGTAAAAATTGAATATATTGATTTTCAAAAATCTCGGATAATGCTTCTCAAACCAAAGAGAAAATTATTGGACTTTCGTGATATATTAGCTAATAACGATTTGCTAAAAGATAAAACAATAGCATTAATTGCTGAGTTAATAATGTGAAAAATTACATTTGCACCAATTATTGGTTGTGTGTATACTTTTCCTGTCTTAGGGCATATATAAGAAGTGTTGATTTAAATTATAAAGTGAGGATATTAATTGATATTTAGTTGTTGAGGATAAAACGCAAAAAGCCCCATAAAGGGGCTTCTCACATTAGATTGTGCTGAACTACTCTCTCACCAAAGTTAGTTAGTTCGGACACGAGATAAACTCAAATGTAATTGTACCATTTCTTAAAAAATGTGCAAGTATTTGAGCAGAGTTTCTTTTGCCAAAAAGAAACATAATGTGAAAGCGTTTGTCCTTTAGTGTTAAAAAACATTAAGGAGCAAAAAAAAAATGAGCACAATTTTTCACGAAGGACACCAAGTCCTAGTGCAACACATCGGAAACAACAACCAAGCTGCAATTGCAGACCTATTGTATTTCCGCATCACTGGCAGTAGCTACCAAGAAAACGGAGAAGCGTTTTTCTTAATGCCAAACATTAATCACCTTGTGAAATACACCAACCTTAGCAAGCGAGTTTGCCAAAGAGCATTAATTGCTTTAGAGCAAAACAACTGGATCAAGCGCATCAAAACTAGATGCCTTGATGGCGCTGTGAGAACCAAGGTTTTCATCACTGATAAACTCAAAAAAGCCATGCTTGCGATTGATAATTTGAAAACCTCAAAGACCGCTGCAAATTCACCAAAAACAGCCGTCAAACCCAGTGTTTATGCTGATTGTGCCAAAATGGCATTATCTGATAGTGCCAAATTGGCGAAGTCATATATAAAAGAAAAAAAAGAAAAAGAAATAAATAACACTCAAGATAGTTTACTAGAAGATTATAGTCTTATAGCGCACGAAAACGATTTGACTGTTAAGACTGTTATTTTTGATTTTTCAAAGTACGGCTTAGGTGATTTCACTTGTGAAGCTGTAATCAACAACGAGCTAACAGCAAAGCAAAAAGAAGCCGTAAGCATTATCACGCTTAACAGCACCAACACAATTGATCTTGATATTTTCAGAGAAGCTATCGTAAACGAAGCTAACAAAGCCTATGCAAGCGACTTTAAGCACTTGGTAAGCCTCGCCTACCGTGAAGCTAAGAACGCCAAGCGAATCAAGCTAGAGGCGGAAATTATCACGTCTGATTTGAGTGTTGATGAGTGTTATTCTATCGATTACTCAGCGTCCGAGTGTGACTATGATTACTTGGAAGACCAATCAAACAGTGAAGCTTTGGTGGTTGGTGCCAATGAGTACGAAGCTGACACCAACACGGAGAATAACAACGACAGCAAAACATCTAGCGTTGTTATCCCTGATGTTGACGAAGTTAGAGCAATAATTCAAGTGAAACTTAATCAGGTTGCCCAAGATGACGCGATTGAAGCAATTCAAACTGTCACCTTGGACGATGGTGCAATAAACGGAACTAACCACAAAGATGCTGTGGCAGAAACCGAAAATAGTGGCGAAACATTGGAATTTCAAGAAGAAAATCACGTTATCTCAGAGATGATAGAAAATGTCGTTGAAGCCATGCAAGTCGCAGGATATATTGACGCAGAACGAGTAGTAAAAACCGCACAGGAAATATTGGTTGATGAGCCTGAGATTAGTTTTAGAGAATTGTTCGATGCAGTCCACTATTTGCTTGTCAAAGTGCCGTTAAAGGCTGCTAACAGTGGCGCAAACAAAATGTTAAGCGCGTTGTGGGGGGATGGGGAGAATCCCGATGTAACATCAATCCAGAACGTTAATAGACAAGCTGAAGTGCCAACATTGTCAGATATTGAGATGCCAAAAGTTAGCGACAAACGACTGCGTCATGATTTGGCTAGTGAAGCTGAGCAAGCGTTTTGCAATGGTAAACTGCCCTATTCGCAAACGGTGGCGTTAGTTGGTATTATCGACTACGTGAAGCGACAAGGTGTTGTGATTGGTAGTGATAAAGAGGTTTATCAATGGCTATATCACATGGCGAGTAACAAGGATTATTACTACAGCAATGCTGTAAACTTCAAGCATTGGTGTAATATTGCGATGAGTCAGTTAAGGCAAAGACGACTACACCGCCCTGCGGGATTTGGTAAGTGGTTGGCGATGGTTGAGAAGCAGAAAGCGGAGGTAGTGGCGTGAAATTTGAAGAACCAAAATCAAAAACAGGTAAACCAATGTTGGGCGTGACGATTAGCTACTATGCCAACAACCGTTCATCTAGCCGTTGGTTCTTGAATGGCGAATCTGCACCATTACCTAAAATATCTGAACTTTTAGGCTATAGCAGCGTTAGTCAGTTTAAGCTTGCAGTGTTAGATTATGGTGTGGCGTTGGGTTTAACTAAAGGCTTAGATAAAATAAGAGAATCTAACAATGGCAGCTAATCAATACGTAAACAATTTTGAAATGGCAATGAAGAAGCGTTTTGGCAAGAGTGCTGAGGAAGTATTAAACGATCTTGCAGCACAAGAAATAACGTATAATGAGGCAGCTAAATCTGTAGGCTTCAAAGTCGGAACCGTTAGAAGATATTGCCATCGGTATAATATCGCACTTAAACCAAGTCCTGACCCAAGAAACGAGGTAGAAACAATATCACCTGATTTTTACAGCAAGCAAATTAATAAGCATAACGCCCTATCGCGAAAATGGAGCCAAAGCTAATGGCGAATCAGTATTCTAATGACTCGTTTAAGGCGGTTGTTGAGTCTAAGTATAATAGACATCTTTCCAAATAAAACCGTTAATCTATAGCCCTTTTAAGGTTAA
>JAHDDB010000039.1 GCA_020629575.1 Caedibacter sp.
TTGTTAATCACAGTCTCAGTTATTGGTTTATTAGCACCATTAATTGGCATTATTATCTACGCCCGATTTGCACAAAAGTCAAAATAAAAAAATAAGCAAAATAATTTAGCTTGCCGCTTGCCTTTATTGATGCCCTTACCTACAATAACAAACCTCACTGGGGGCGAATATGGCTTCGACGGGAATGTCAATGTCTTACGGTGCATGCCGAGGGTGTATCTGCCTCGTAAAACACGTTACAATTTGCTAATAACTGGCAAAAATAAAGCAAAACGCGTTGTAGCTAACGATGCAGCTTTCGCTGCTCGTAAAGCTGCTTAATCTAGCTTAAGAACCTAGATACGCACGAACCGATAGTATTTGCTTGTGGATCTATCTTACGTTCGTTCATCTCTTTCACAAGATCGCCAACGTGTCTGTCTAAACACTGCGGTTAAATCTTAAGACTCGCTTAAATGCTGCCCTGATTTATCGGGCAAATTTAGGTTAAAGATAATAGATAAATCTAAGCATGTAGATCTGAAGATGGCGAGTTTGCGGACGCGGGTTCAACTCCCGCCGCCTCCACCAAATTAACAATCAATAATATACTAATGACGTTTCATATACTTATTTATCGTTGCAGTTGAACTCGCGGGACGCGGGGTGAGTCAGATTATAACCTACAAAATATTCGCCTTTAACGCAATTAAGATTGTATAGACTTGCCCTGAAACTGTATAACGAATCTCTATGCCTTTGACGGCTTTATACCAAGGCTCAAGATAATTAGGCGTACCATCTGCTTGGACATTACTCCAAACGCCATTGGCAAAATAGCGAATTTGTAGATCCGTCACATTTTGAGCTATCTCTTGACTACTTTTCACATGATTAGGACACTCAGGTACGTTATAATAGTCAGTATTTAACATTAAGCTGCGAACACCTCCAGTTTCCCTAAGATAAATGATATAAACCTTATAAACACCCAAAAAACTTCCTGCTCGATAAGTGCGAGAAGGACCTTGCTGCACTGTAGCGGTAGAATTATGTGAAAGACGCATCAAAGTGTGTCCCATAGAGTCACTCAGTAATATATAATCACCTGTTGCAGCAGTTAATGTATTAGTTAAGGCATATGGGTTAGACACGACACATTTTGAATTCTCCACACTAACGGTATGATTGTTTGTGTCTGGATTGGCATCTTGTGAGAGCAGCTCGTGAGAAGTAATGCCTTGCAACATTAATATATCAGTTCCAACAACATGACTTGGTGGAGCATAAAAATTTAATGAGCTTGCCGCATAAACCGGTGGATAGGATAAAGGGTTATAAATTAAACTTGGCACCCTAAGCTCCACCTGCTGCCATGGCCATAAACCATAGAGCGATGGTGACGTTGATTGATCCACAAGATTACGAAAGGTTTGGGCAACAACACTTGCCTCGGTATTATCCACTAATTGTGTGACTGTGCGCGTGTAACTATGACGCACGGTGTAATACATCTCACCTGCCATCACCAAAACAAAAGCAGCAACAGCAATACCTACAAGTACTTGAATTAAACTTGCACCTTGCTCTTTTGTTTTAATCCTTTGAGTATGCATCTTCACCCTCCTTAAGCCTATGGTGTCACCACAGCAAAGGTGCGCTGCTGCTCAACATTTAATAAAGTATTGCGTCCAGTTAATTCCGTTGTTCCTTGGGTAAAGACAATATTACCAGTTGGTGCAGTATCAATTGCATCTCCGGTAATCCATGAGTTTTCAATACGATTATCCAATAGAATATCAATGGCAACTTCGTTATTTGTGCGACTTGCCACAGTAGCTGAGCGCAGCATCACTGCCATAAACGAGGTAAAGACAAAGACCAATATAGTCAGTGCAATTAAAGACTCGATCAAACCAAAGCCCGCTTGTTTGCGTAATTGATAATGATGTTTATTACGCATCAGCTTTGTACATCTTTTATGTTTTTTATGTTTGCTATTACATACCATGGCTGCTTCCTTGATTATCTCAATGATACATACTTATCATAAACTTAATAAAAGTATAGACTGAGAAATATTTTTTTGCATCTTCGAAATTGATTCAAACGTTATTTCTAGCCGTATAGTAACCTCCTGTTAAATAGACGAACTACGAATTGAATCAAATTAAAAGTTACCGAACTAAAAATTGATCTGTGCAAAAAATGACTCATTAGATCATAATAGAAATTACCCATGTTTAACAAATGAAGGTATCTATGGGAAAACTGACTATGGAATTAATTATAAACAATATGAAGTCACAGTATAAGGTGGCAAACAAGGCCGAAAAGAGTGAGTTGCTAGATCAAGCCTGCCAAACGCTTTCAATGCATCGCAAATCAGTTATTCGCTTGTTTAATCGCACTACTAAAGCCAAGCGCAAAAGACCAGGAAGAAAAAAACAATATGACTCGCCAGAGCTAATCAAGGTGCTCAAGGACATTTGGCTTATTAGTGATCAGATATGTGGACAACGTTTAAAAATGATTCTGCCAGAGTGGTTGCCTTTTCATAAAAAACATCACGGCAATCTTTCTAAGGAAATCAAAATATTAGACGTTGTTCTTGGAGCGGTTACGAAACTATTATCAGGCTTAAAACCACATGAAAACATTCGCTTGAAGCCTATAATTGATGAGCTGAATTTGCAGTAAAAAATATCCCATTTTTATTGCAAAGTGGCCTAGACAATGGGAAGTACTTTAGTTAGCACCACCCCGTTCAAGCTCCAACAACTTTGCCTTATTATCTAATCCCCCACCAAAGCCGATTAAACTGCCATTGCTGCCGATGACTCGATGGCATGGCACAATAATTGAAATCGGGTTTAAACCATTGGCAAGTCCAACAGCGCGCGCTTTGTTTTTATCACCCAAGCGCCTTGCTTGCTCACCATAGCTTATGGTTTTGCCATAAGGAATATTACGAAGCTCCTGCCAGACACTTAGCTGAAAGTCTGTGCCATGTGGGCATAATGGAATATCAAATACTTGACGTTTGCCTTTAAAATATTCAGTCAATTGAGTTTTTGTTTTAACAATTATCGGATGATTAACATCTTGTTTAAATGATTGAATACCCATTTGAAAAGCTTCTAACTGTGCTTCATGCTCCCAAAAGACATGATGAAGTCCTTTATTTGATGCAAATAAAGTAAGCTCGCCAACAAGAGAACTAAGCCTATCATAGACTGTTTGATCAGGTAGAAGTTTGAAAAAGTTCTGAATTCTTTTCATCGGTTTTCCCTTTCGTTTTACTATACAATAAATCAAGAATAAGTTGAGTTTTAATATCCTCCCCACCCGTGTAGCTTAAACGCATGAGTAATCCCTCAAAGGGAAAGGTACTAGCTGATGCAATTTATTCATACATCATTACTATGTCACAATTTTATCATTTTACAATTTGAAAATCAGGTAAATTCTCTAAAAGTGCTTTACCATAAAATTTGGTTTTTAAGCGCTTATCTAGAATAATCACCTCACCAACATCCGCCTCTGTACGCACGAGACGCCCTACCATTTGTGTTAATTTTAGTGATGCTTGCGGCAATGATATATCCATAAAGGGTTTGCGCTTAATCGACTCTAACCATTCAGAGCGTGTTTTGTCAATTGGATTCGTTGGTACAGAAAATGGTAATTTGTGAATAATCAACCGTGTTAGATAAGCGCCTGGCAAATCAACCCCTTCAGAAAAGCTGTCGACACCAAAAATAATCGATGGCTTAAATTGATCGACACGCTTTTTATGAATGGCAATCATTGCCTGTTTTGAACGATCACCTTGAATAAGCGTTATTTTCTTAAGGGCACTGTTTAAGCGCATATAGACCTTTTCCATTGCATGAATACTGGTAAAGAGCATTAAAGCACCTTCATGCAAATCCTTAAAATAGACTTCATTGAGGAGCTTGGCTGTCTCTTCAATATGTTTATCTTGTTGTGCTGGCTCATATTGCATATCAGCAATAACAAGCTTTGATTTGGAATAATTTAACGGTGAAGATAAAAGCAAGGTTTTGGCTTCTTTTTTAAGGGATGTGGCATTTAAAAAGCGATCAAATTTGCCCAGTGAGCGCACGGTAGCTGAGCACATCACCACACCATGTTGTACATTTTGCCAAAAGACTTGTTTTAATAATGAAGCTGCTTCAATCGGTGAGGCATGAATATCATAATCTTGAAAATGAGTTGCCAACATATCCGTTTGAACTTCTTTTACTTCTCCATGTTTTACTTTCTTTTCATGTGGGATAACCCATTTGGCAATCGGTGGCATCGTCGCTTGATTAATCATCAATGACCAGACATTGTAGAGATTTTTTGAGCGCTCTAATAAAAAGCCAATTTGTGTGAATTGTTTCTCTAAACTACTGGCGGAATGAATCTGACTTTTCTCAGCAAAATCATCAAGCTTTGTTTTGAGCTTATCACATTGATTCATATAAAAAGCCGCACCCTCTTTGATGGATGTCGCAAGCTGAAGCAGCTCATCCGTAATATGAGTCATGCGCCAAACATTTTCTTCTTTCATTGCATGAGCATACATCGGGTCAATTAACTGCTGCATTTGGGTTAACTGCTGAATCAGGTTTTTACGCACCTCTTTCCAATTCTCACGCATGATACGATCGGCAAGCTCAGAAGGTAAACCATTTAACAGCTTATCAACATCATTAATCCATGTTTGCGAGCCTAATAGTGAGGCAAAACCAGAAAGTGATCTTAATGCTCGATCAGGTAAATGATGACACTCATCAATAACATAAAGACTGTCTTCAAATTTAGGCAAAATTGCACCATCACCAAGATCAAGATGTGACAATAACAAACTATGATTGACAACGATAATATCGACTTTGCGTAAGCCTTGGCGCGCGTTAAAAAAAGGACATTCGCGATAACATTCACAACGGCTAAACGAACACGAACTGCTGGTATTATAAATCTCACTCATCAATGCTCTAGAAACCGGTTTCTCCAACAGATCAAAATCACCATCCCAATCTTTGCTTAAGCGCTGATCCAGCATTTCTGATTCTTTTTGCAAATCACTATCATCACTGTCAAAGTGATGCAATTTACGCGGGCATAAATAGCGTGAACGCCCTTTTGCCAATTGATAACTAAACTCAATTTTATGGTGTTGCATAAGCTGATGAATAAACGGCAAATCTTTATCAATCAGCTGTTCTTGCAATGCTACTGTTGCCGTTGATACAACGATTGATAACTTCTCTTGCCCTTGTTTAGCGCGCACTTCATTTGCTAAAAGCGCACCGAGCAAATAAGCAAAGCTTTTACCAGTTGCCGTTGGCGCTTCAATAACAATTTTTTCATTATTGATCAGTGTCTCTTTAACCGCTTCAATCATTGTCAACTGTGCATCACGCACATATAAATCCGCTTCTTCAAAAAGCTTTTTGATATTAAGCTCTGTATGTTCAACACTTTGAGTCGTCATAATATTTACCTTTGATGCGTCAATTTAGCCAAGTGCACGACCTTTAAGCTCATATACGTCTGACCATTAAAGTGCTCTTTCGATAAACGATATGCCACTTGAACCTCTTCACCTATTTGAATATCAGCATCATCTAAATATTCATCAGCAAAAAACCAGATGCTTTTAAGGTTTTTACCATGAATGGTAAGCATTAATTGCAGATGTTGGCTTTCTTTACCCACCCATTTAAAGCTATAAATACTTGCTTTGTTACAAAAAACAGGCGCTTCAAACTCACGACCATAAGGCTCAAGCAAAGCAAACTTTTCAACATGTTTAAGTGTGAACTCCTCAGCATTCAACTCACCATCACAATAAATCATTGGTGTGGCAGTAATATTATGCTCAGCAATTGCTTTTTGACAGTAGTCATTAAAGCTTTGAGAAAACTCTACAAATTTATCTTTGTAAATGGTTAATCCAGCAGCTCCGGTATGTCCACCATATTTGATCAGAATATCTGTCGTGTTTTGATAAATAAGATCTAAAACGGCTTTAATGTTTAAGCCCTCAATGCTGCGCGCTGATCCCGTGATAATATCGCTTTCACCTTGCTTAGGTGAGAATAAAATCGTCGGCAAGCCAAAGCTGTCTTTAATGCGGCTTGCTGAAATGCCATGCACCCCAGCATGCCCATCATCAAGATAGACACAAATACTTGAAGCACCCTTTACATATTGCTTTGAGGCTTCACTCATTGCTTTGGCTGTCATGTCTTTTTGAATGGCTTTGCGATGATTGTTCTGCTGCTGTAAGAACTCAACCCATTGTTTGGTTTTTTGGTGATCTTCGTTTAATAAGAAACTCACCGAGCTTAAGGCATCAGACATGCGCCCATCACTATTGAGTAAAGGTGCTATGACAAACCCTAAAAATTCACTATCGACTTTATGATGAAAATAATCACTAAAACTACGCCAACAACTACGTGTTAACTGTGAAATCTTGTGCATACCATAATAAGCTACAACGCGATTATTTATACTCTTTGCCATAGAAACACAGTCAGCAACTGTGCCCACAGCAACGAAATCAAGTAAATCCGTTAACTGATAGTCACTATTGATCGATTTTCCTTCAAGTAATAATAGTCTTCTGACTTCCGCCATCAACAACCAAGCAACCATGCATCCTGCAATAAAGGGATCATTATACTCACAACCCTTTTGTGTTGGGTTTAACACGGCATAAGCGCTTTGCGGCACGCCTTCTTCAGGAATTGCATGATGATCGGTGACAATCACATCGATATTTTGTGACTTTAATAATGCAATACGCGCTTCATCGGTTGAGCCGTTATCGGCGGTAATCACCAATGATGGACGCGTATCATCATCTAAAATACGTTGCGCAAGCTTATCAGATAAGCCGTAGCCCTCTGCCATTCGATGCCCGATATATGAGCGAATCTTATCCGCTGGATGATTAAAAATATTAGTCAATGCAACATGTAAAATCGCATGCGATGTTTGCCCATCACAGTCATGATCAGTTTCAAGCCCAATGACTTCACCACGTTCTAGTGCTTGAATAATACGCTTTGCCGCCTTTGTTGCATCTTTTAATAAATGTGGCGAGGTGAGAAACTTAAGCTTTAAGTGAGCAAACTTTAAAGCATGCTCAGGATCATCAATGCGTCGCGCGATAATGCTTGCGATAAAGCTATCCACCTTATTTTCCAGTAATACTTGATGCACTTTGCGATGAAAAGGGCGTAGTTGAATAGTAACCTCTGGACGTTTTAATCTCTCTTTGCCTCTGACTTCAGCCATTAGGCTTCCTTGAGATTTTTATTATTAATATTGCGTCGAGTCCACATCTTAACACCCGAGTTAATAAGCGCTGCCAATGGAATTGCAAAGAACAAGCCCCAAAAGCCCCATATGCCACCGAAGATAAGAACAGCAGCAATAACTGCTACCGGATGAAGGCTCAACGCCTCAGAATATAATAATGGCACCAATAAGTTGCCATCCAAACCTTGAATGATCAAATAAACCAAAAGCATATAGAAAAGCTCAGAGCTAAAGCCAAATTGGCTGATTCCAATGAGTACCACAGGAATAGTAACAATCACCATCCCGATATAAGGGATAAATACCGAAAGTCCAACGCAAATGGCTAATAGTAGTGAATAATTCAAACCAAAAACGATAAAGCCAATATAGGTAACGACGGTAACAATCAAGCATTCAATTGTTTTACCTTTGACATAATTACCCAATTGTGGCCGCACATCTGCCCATACTTCTTCGAGTGCACCACGCTCTTTAGGTAACATATTGACAAACCATTTACCAATACGATCTTTGTCTTTCAAAAAGAAAAATGCTAACAATGGCACGATAAATAAGTAGACCAACCAAGTAAATATGCTTGATAGCGATGCTAAAGAAAATTTAAGTAGATATTGACCGATACCGGCAATTTTATCCATTTTAATATTTGAGATCGTATTTACTGCATCTTTGATTTGCTCAGGTGTAATTATCGTTGGGTATTTTTTAGATAATTCCAATAAACTTGCATGTAGATTATTAATCTGCTGTGGAATGCTTTGTACGAATTGCCCCGCTTGATGCATTAATGCTGGTAACACAAATAGTAACAACATAATCACTAGCGCAATAAAAATTAAGAAAACGATATAAACAGACAAATTGCGATTTAACTTTAATTTTTTTGACAAAAAAGAAACAATGGCTTCTAATAAATATGCAATAACAACACCGGCTAAAATTGGTGCTAAAAGATCACCAAAAAAGTTAATAATGAGTACCGCAATGACCGTTACGACTATAAAGACGGCAGGTTCATTGCTATCAAATTTCTTGTGATACCACTGCCTTAAGTACTTAATCAAAGGAATTACCTATTTGTAAGATTCAATGACAAACGATTGTATACAAATTATCGTGTTTTTTATAGTGTTTCATGATTGCAAATACGCGTGAATTTTTAAGATTTACAACGTGATCGATTGATAGCATCCTAAGTTCTTCAAAAACGACGTTTTCTTTAAAATCGCCAATAAGGCAGCCTGCACATTATGCTCTTCTTCATGACCCTCAAAATCCACAAAAAAACTATAATCCCAAGCACGCGAGCGTGATGGTCTGGATTCAATCTTACACATATTGATATTGTGCTCTGACAAACAGGCAAGCACTTGCACTAATGCATTGGGTTTATGCAATGTTGTAAAGATAATTGATGATTTATACAATTGATCTTTTTCATACGGTATATTTAGCTCGTCACGTCCCAACAAGAAGAATCGCGTGAAGTTAAATGGTTCATCTTCAAAATGCTCTTTAATGACCTTTAACGAATAGGTTTCCGCGGCTAACTTACTAGCAATCGCCGCTTGCGTTAGAATCTCTTTTTCAGCAATGTATTTAGCAGCTCCTGCGGTATCAACAAAACTCTTAGGGGATAAATGCATACGCTCAATATTGTTCTGACACTGTGCCAAGGCTTGTGGATGTGAACGAACCAACTCAATATTATCAATATTTGCATTAGGGTGAATCATCAAACAATGCTCAACCTTCAAAATGACTTCATGCTGAATGCGTAGATTGTATTTAATCAGCTCATCATAGGCAGGTATCACACTACCGGCAATTGAGTTTTCCACTGGAATCATCGCAAAATCAGCTTTTTTCTCAGCAACCATCTCGAGTGCTTCTGCAAATGAACCACAGGCTAAAGTTTCAATCGCACTTTGCTCATTTTTCTTATCTTGTGCTTGATAAAACTTATGAATTGCCTGTTCTGAATAAGCCCCCTTTTCCCCTTGGAAAGATATCACTAAACTCATATTACCCCCCTTTTTACTATATAGATACTGCTTCAATGATCAGCAACAATAACGATAACACCCCGATGATAATCAATGTTATATCTATTTTATCATATTGCTTGGTAAAAAATTTCATCAATAACCACATAATAATACCTAATATAATTCCATGCGTGATTGAGCTAGAAAGAGGAATAATTAAGACAATTAAAATTGCAGGTAAAGCTTCGTCTATCTTTGTCCATTGAATTTTAACGACCATTTTCATCATATAAATACCAACCATCATCAATGCTGGTGCTGTGGCAACTTTTGGAATCATCGACAACAATGGAGCAAAAAATAAAAATGGCAGGAACAATAAACCTACAAAAATTGCGTTTAGACCTGTTTTAGCGCCTTCCTCAATTCCTGCCGCTGATTCAATATAAGAAATAGCAGAGCTTGTGCCAAATAAACCAGACAAAATACCTGATACAGCATCTACTGTCAGTGCTTCTTTGATATTTCTTGGATCTCCATTTTTATCAAGTAACTGACCTGCTTCACAAACCCCAATAAGTCCAGATAAACTATCAAATAAAGTGGTAAATAGGAAAGCGAATATAGCAGGCCATAATGCAATAGATAACGAACTCATCAAATCTAATTGAAAGAAAGCCGAAAAATCAGGCATCGAGAAAATACCTTGCCATTTTATGTCATCTCCAACTTCTGGAAAAAATACTGTAACCATAAAATAAAGGGTACTTGTTAGTATGATACTTACGATCAATGCCCCTTTGATTCTATGGTAAAGTAGTATACCTACCACCAAAAGTCCTAATATAAACAAGATATAAGATAAATTTAATGGCGCCATTTGTATCATATTGGCTTGACTTGGCATGATCACATTAGCTGATTTTAATGCTATTACTGCAATTAATAAGCCAATGCCAGCTACCACGGCATAACGAATCTGCTGAGGAATTGCTTTAATAATATAGGTACGTAAATTTAAAATGGATAGTATGGTAAAGATAATGCCTGACCAAAAAACCACCCCAAGAGCTACTTGCCAACTAATTTGCATATGCACGACAATTGCATAAGTAAAAAATGCATTAATACCCATTCCTGGTGCCACTGCAATTGGATTATTTGCAAAAAAACCCATCAATATACAGCCTATTGCTGAAACTGTAATCGTTGCTGTTAATGCTGCAGCATATGGAATTCCTGCATCTGCAAGAATAAGTGGGTTAACAACGATAATATACATCATTGCTAAAAAAGTTGTTATCGCTGAAATAAATTCCGTTTTAACATTAACTACTTGAGATCTCAAGTCAAAGATTCTGGGCAACATAATATAGCACTCACGTATTATTTGATAAATCTTGCTGATAAACTATTATCAATTAACTGTTGAATTTCCGTAGTACCTAACTTTAAACCGTCAATCAGTTCAATATAGTTTTGATTAACATAACCACCAAAATATGCTGGATCATCGGAGTTAATCGTCACTTTGATGCCTTTATCTAACAATATTCTCGCCGGATGATCGGTCAAGTTTGGTACGACTTTTAAAGCTTTATTTGATAATGGGCACATCGTGAGTGCAATATTATCTTTTGCAATGCGTTTCATCAACACATCATCAGTTAAAATTGCATTACCATGATCAATGCGCTCAATCCCTAGGATATCCAAGGCCTGCCAAACATACTCATCAGGTCCCTCTTCACCAGCATGAGCAACTAAATGAAGCTTCTCTTTACGTGCTAATTCAAAGAGATTTTTAAATTTCTCTGGTGGATTGCCAAGCTCTGAGCTATCTAGACCAATACCAATAAAGTTATCACGATATTCCATCAGTTGATCAAAGGTATTTAAAGCATCTTTTTCTGATAAATGACGTAAGAAACACATAATTAATTGTGTATCTATGTTTAGCTCAGTTTGCGCTTTTTTGACGGCACGATTAACCCCATCAAAAAGAGTTGAAAGTGAAATGCCGCGCGATAAATGTGCTTGTGGGTCGATAAAAATCTCAGTATGTGTCACATGATCTTGTTGTGATTTAAGCAAATAAGCATAGGTTAAATCATAAAAATCATCAGAAGTTTGAAGTACGGACATGCCTTGATAATATAAATCCAAAAACTCTTGCAGATTATTAAAGTTATATGCTTTTTTGACCTCTGCTAAATTTTTGTACTTTAGATTAACACCATTTTTTTGCGCCAAATTCAGCATCATTTCAGGCTCAAGACTGCCTTCAAGATGCATATGTAACTCAGCTTTAGGTTGTTGTAATAAGGTTTTGATATCGTGTGACATGGTTTTGTTTTACCTATTTTTTGTTTTTCTTTTACTTATTTACTAACTGAGGTTACGCACTTTTGCTATTTCAACACTCCGCCTTGCAAGCTTAAGCATCGCTCTTGCAAAAAGGTGAATATAAAATCACTATTGCCTAATTCCCCTCTTTTTAAGAGGGGTGGCAGCCATAGGCTGACGGGGTGTTTTAAAATTATAATATTTTTGCAAAACATGTAACTCTAGTTATCAATGGTTTCATTTACTAAAAATCTCCCTAAGCATCCGCGCACTATGCGCTTGTAGGTTAGGATATTTGGCAAGTTGTTGCTTTAACTGGCTTTGCCAAGGAGTGTGCTCAATATTAGCAACAACAGCGTAAACAATATGATCTAGTAAGCTAGGTGACTCATTAAAAAAATAGGTTTTTTGACCTAAAAAATTAGACAATGCACATAAATCATCATCTGCTTTTTGATAAATTTGTGCTTTGGTCAAGCGCCCTAACCCTTGTTCATAGGTTTGCCTGGACGCATTTTTGCTCATCACTTTAAAAATCATGCCAAACAATAATCTAGGCAGCTTAGTCCCGTCTTGTACGATACTGCGCCAGTTATTATCAGTAGAAACATCAACCCAACGACTATAGACCAACGCCCAATACAAATGCTCTTCACATAACCTTTGATACGCCAAGGTTTGTGACTTTTCTAAACCAGTTAGGTTTTGCTGCATTGGTGTGCTGCTTTCTTTCTCCAATAAATCAATAATAAAACTACTGTCACTATAGAACTTACCTTGCTTTTTAATATATGGCATTTTGCCCGTTGGTGAACGCTTTAAATCCGCGCTATAAAAGTTTTGATATGGAATTTTTTGTGTAAGCAAATAGCTTTCTAATTTCATACAAAAAGGACTGGCGTTTGGCACATCACCTAATTTAGGAAATTGATGTAATTCAATCATCAGTTCACTACTCCTTGTCATTATCTTTATTGGGAGATTTTTTATCTTCTGTGCGATAAGCACTTAAGTCAATAATATTATTAGTGTATATCTCTTCATTATGAGTAGCGTTTTCGCCTTGTATCTCTTTGAAGTCTATCTTTTGATCATTCGATATAACCTGCAAAAATTGATTACCATTAAACTGCAAAAAAGCCTTATAGCGATCGACACCATCATAGCTATACTCAAACGCATATTCGCGAAATAAGCACATGCTACCAATATTGCTTTGGCGCGATAAGCGCATTTTTGTGAGGCACACAGTATCATCTAACAACTGAACATCCCATTGTTTTGCTGTTTTAACTGCCATATAAACCGCATGCTCTCTTGCTTTCATTGAGTTACGCCAGATCAAAATCGCGATGACAATGATAATAACGGCACTTACTACACCAACACTCATGCTATAAGCCTTATTTATTATTTAGGTTATTTAAAATAACCGTCGCTCTTTGCCCCGTATTTGGCACCGTCACTAGACCATTTTGGGTATCATAAAGCACCTTATCTCCGGAAAAGCGATTACCTGTGCGATCAACATAGGCCTTATCTTGTATGGTTAGCGTGCTATTAAGCAAGTTAAAGTTCATTTGTCTGCCTTCAGCATATACCGTTTGCTGATCCGAACTATCACTTTTATTTTTCTTTTGATGATTTTGTGCCTGTTTTGGGAATGGTAAGGAGTAGAACTTAGCAATGTAAGGTGTATTGGCTGTTAATACGACATCTTTAGCTTGCTTATTTTGATCATCAAATAAAATCGTCAGCGTCTGTCCTGTTAAAAAACGACAACCATTTTGCTTTTTACAAACGCCCTTAGCATAGTCTAATGCTGCTTTTTGCACTTTGGTGTAATCCACTTTGCCATTGCCTTTCTTTGGATCGGGAAATTGATATACCGGCCACTTACTATTTTCATTCGGAACGCGATAACCACTGCATTGAATATTTGCATCTTTGGTTTGCATGACAAGCACATTGCCTTGATAAATGATCTTATGCGCATTCTGACTATAAGATAAGCTGTCACTACAAATGGTAATTTGACCATCACTACTGGCATTTTTACCAAACATGTTAGCGGCATCCATTGAGCCACTCTGTTCAGCGGCAAAGGCATGCGGTAGCATAAACAAAGAAGTCGCACTACATAATGCATACTTTAGCAAGCCATGCTTTATCCCATTCTTATTTCTTTTACTTCTTTTATCTCTTTTGTCCTGCATAATAACTTCTTACATCCTTCAATAACTTAAAATCACCTTTTTTAGGTGATCCATTCATGCCTGTACCAATCGTATTATTTGGTGTACCTGGTTGGCTTATCGTAACTTTTTTATCTGTATCCATATAGTCTTTGTCATCATCGTAATTTACCGAATCAGTCGCAATTTTAATCGCAGGTGAGTTTTTGCCATTGGCATTACGCAACATGACTACATTACCATATAAATGCATGTTATTGTTGTTATTGGTAATATCATCGTAATTGGCAGTGACATTCCAAGGTTTATCTTTTTTCTCTTTTGAATACAGTGTGGCATTAACTGTTGTAAGCTTTGCATCTTGATTATAAAAGCGCGTAGCATTAACTGCGGTTGCCGTATACTCTAGCCAACCTTTCGTGTCATATTTTTCATAGGTAATTGTTTTTGCTGTATTCTCAATAAAGTGAGCAGGCAGGTCACCATGACTAATTTGCTCTTGTGCTGATTTCACAACCAACCAACCACTGGTGCCAATGACAACAACAAGTCCAATCGTTGTGAAGAAAACACGCTTACTAAAAAACATTAAGCTTGAACCTCACCAGCAGTGATATAATCATCAATCACTTTATTTAGAAACCCTTTACTTTCTAATATCAGATCACAGACTTCACGCACAGCACCATAGCCACCTTTTTGTGCTGTTACGTAATCAACACGCGTTTTAACAGCGCTTAAGGCATCAGCTGGTGCGAAGGAAACGGCGGATTTCATCATCAAGGTCAAATCAGGTAAATCATCCCCCATATAGGCAATATTTTCTTTGCTTATTTGGTGCTTTGTTAATAAGTCTTCATAAGCTTTAATTTTATTTTTTTGTCCTTGATAGATATCATTGACACCTAAAGCAGTTAAACGATTATGGACAATTTGCGAGCTCTTTCCAGTAATAACAGCCAGTTTAACACCAAACTTTTGCAACAAAAGCATGCCTAAGCCATCTTTAACATCAAAATGCTTAGTCTCATTGCCATCATTGCTTAGAATAATTTTGCCGTCACTTAAAACTCCGTCTACATCCAGTACCAATAACTGAATATTTGCTATTTTCTCTTTTAAACTTCTGTCAATCATTATGTGATATAAACTCTATTTAGAAACTTGGCTTAGTATATACCGCCCGCAAATCATTTTACAGTGTTTCTCTAGCTATAATCAACACGCATTTACTTTATGGGATTAATCATTGAGGATAGACGTAATTTGAAAATATTGTCGAGTAGACATCTCTGCTTCTCCTTTTATATTTTAAATTTCAAACATAATGTGAGAAAGCATGATGCCCCTCACAGAACCGTACTTGTAGATTTCCCACATACGGCTCTTCAATTTAACTCACTGAACCTGT
>JAHDDB010000040.1 GCA_020629575.1 Caedibacter sp.
TTATCACGCTCTCCTTTTTTATGCTGATCATAAATGCGCACGTAAGTATCCATTTGCCCAACATCCTGATGCGTTAACTTGCCTATTTTTAAATCAATGAGCACGAAACAGTTAAGCTTAAAATTGTAAAACACAAGATCAATATAAAAGTCCTGATCCGCTGTTTTAACTCGCTGTTGCCGCTCGACAAAAGCAAAGCCTTTTCCAAGCTCCAGTAGAAAGGCTTGCAAGTTCTGAATTAAAGCCCCTTCAAGCTCAGATTCAACCGATGGATAATTTGGTAAATTCATGAAATCAAGAATATAAGGGTCACGCAAATAATTCTTTGGGTCGTCTTTTAATGCTTTTGTTTTTTCTACAGCCTCATTTTTTGCAGGTAGCTGTTCATGAGTCGATAGCAGTCTCTCATAATAAAGTTTATTGACCTGCCGATCTAAAGCTCTGACACTCCATTGCTGTTCAATTGCCTCAGTTGCATACCATTGCCTTGCTGCTTCATTTTTAATACGAATTAGGCGACAGTAATGGCTCCAGCTTAATTCGCCAGACAGCGTCTGGCTATTTGGATAGGTCAGATAAAATTGGCGCATGCTTTTAAGGTTTGATAACTCAAACCCCCTGCCGAATTCTGTTGTTAGTTGTTTCGCAAGATTTTGCAATAGTTGTTGACCATACTGAGCCGTTTTTTCACCGTTTTGCTCATCTTCTACAATTAATCGACCAATTTGCCAATACGTTTGTGTCATAGCATTATTAACGGTGCGTTTAAGATTTGATCTTGCTTGATTTATCAATGATTTAACGGCATTAAGCAACTCATTGTTGGTGGTAACTGACAAGTAACGCCCCTTTATACGCCTTATTTTATTTGCTCACAGTATAACGCAAGATGGTAATTCATAAAGCATTATGATTGACTGATCATGCGACATTTGCGACAGCAAGCATGGAAACAGCCCGCAAGTCACTAGAACACAAGGGATTATCTTTAATTTTGTCATTGCGACATAGTGCGACATAGATTTTTTAATATTGACGTGCACCCTTTATTTAAGTCATTTATGTGACTTTATATGTCGCACAAATACTCTGACTATTATTATATTATTTGCGACATTTATTTTTAGATGATTATAATCTATTCTATGCCATGGAATCAGCCCACTAAAATCTTAGCACCTAAGATTTGCATTTCACTGTCGAATTAAATTTAAGTACAGAGAAGGCTCATTCTCTTGACTCAATAAAATAAATGTAATAAATCAGGATTTACCAAATTTTGAGCAGTTGGCTGAAAATTAGGCGCTCATAAATTGCGATAATAAGGATTTCTCACACATGGCAATGCACTTGCTCACCAAAGTCATGAAATCAGCATAGTGAGCTTTAAAATGCGTAAATATTAAATTTAGCTAAAAACAGTTAAATTTAGCAATGGAGAAACGGAGGCTGTAGAAACATCTGCTTTCTTAGCAATGAACTCATCAGTTGACATGGTTTAAATCTAAATAATATCTTGAAATATCGATACTGATATTATATGATATTTATGACACAGCAAATAAGGAGTATTATGCAATGTGGTTTAAAAATATAGCACTATTTGAATTTATCGAGCCGTTTGATTTATCCTTTGAAATGGTTGAAAAAAACCTGGAAGAGCATCAGTTTAGCCCATGCTCGCCATCTCAACCAATTTCAACGGGATGGATTTCACCCGTATCCAAAGATTCACCGATTGCCTATGAAGCCAATGGTTTTATTATGGTAGCTTTTCAAATTCAGGAAAAGATTGTACCTGCAACGGTGATTAAAGAGATCCTCGATGAAAAAGTCGAAGAAATTGAATTGCGTGAATCCCGAAAGGTTAAAAAGAAAGAGCAAGACACTTTAAAGGAAGAAATATACCAAAGCCTGTTACCACGTGCCTTTACACGTGATACCGTAATACACGCTTATATTGACACTGCGAATGGCTGGCTTGTTGTTAATGCCTCTTCAAGCAAAAAAGCAGAAATCTTAACCGTTAATTTACGTAAAACACTGGGTAGCTTAAAAATTAGAATGCCTGATTTAATACCCGTCTCTATGCTACTGACTCACTGGATAAAAACCAATGAATATCCACAAGAGTTAACCATAGAAGATCAGTGTGTATTGCAGGACAACAACAATGATGGCGGTGTTATTCGTTGTCAGCGACAAAATTTATTTACCGATGATATTATCTCTTTGATTGATTCTGGCAGAGAAGTCACGCAATTAGCGTTGTCATGGCAAGATGAACTATCTTTTGTGCTTAATGATGAGTTTATGATTAAGTCGCTTAAATTTCTGGAGCTAGTCCAGGACAAGGCCAATGATATTGTGACTGAATCTGAGATAGAGCGGTTTGATGCTGATTTTGTCATTATGACAGAAACCCTACGTCATTTTATAGAATTCATGATGGGTGTGTTTAGCAAAACAGCAGAAATAACAGAAATAGTAGAAGCAAAAGAAGCAAGAGAAACCGAAGAAGTCTTAACAATTAAAAGTTAGAGAAATAAAATGAGTAAGCAGGTAGCAAAGGCAGATAGCTTTGCAGTATCAAAACATAACGGACAGCTTAGAAAGTACACTGGCGAACCTTACATCGTGCACCCTCGTGCTGTAAAAGCGCTTGTAAGTCAGGTTGATCATACAGAAGAAATGCTGATTGCAGCATTGCTACACGACACGGTGGAAGATACGGAGACTAAAATATCAGAAATAGAAGCGCTTTTTGGCAAAGAGGTTGCTGAGCTTGTTTATTGGCTGACAGATATTAGTCAGCCAGATGATGGTAATAGAGCTAAAAGAAAGGCGCTCGACAGGGATCACATAGCAAAGGCTCCGCCTGCTGCTAAAACAATCAAAATAGCGGATCTAATTGATAACTCTAAATCGATTTTTCAGTATGATAAACAATTTGGTAAAGTTTACTTTAAAGAAAAAATATTGCTGCTAGAAGTGTTAAAAGAAGGTGATCAAACCTTACTAGATATGGCGCATAAGATTATTGCTGATCAGCATTGGGACTGTTGAAAGATGAAAGATCAGATAAAAACAGGTGAGCCTAATACTGGCGCGATCATACATGCCTTAAAACAAATATCTCATGGAATACAGTCTAATATTCAGGCAGAGCTAAAAAGTTACTACAAAAACCCTGACAAAGTAGCAATACAAGACTTAATTAAAGAGTTTGAATATACATTATTTCACCTGTCTGAAATGAAAGAGTTAATTAACGCTATTATTTCAAATAACTGGGATGCTAAAACCTTTACAATAAAAAATGATCTCTACGAATTTATTGAAAGTTACCTTAATAATGCGCCTCTGCATAATTTATCTATGAAATTGCAAAATTGCTCTACGCGTATTTGTAGTTTTAGACCGCTAGAAATACAAATGCTTATTAATAACATTAGACATAATGCAATTAAAGCTGGCGCCACTGAGCTTTTAATACGATGTGAAGAAAACAAAATATCATTTATTGATAATGGACACGGGTTTGATTTCAATAAGCTAAGCAAGACTGACTATCTAAAAAAAGGTATTTCAACATCACACAGTACAGGTATAGGACTTGATCAATGTGTCCAAATAGCGCAAAAATTAAAAGCAAACTTTAGCATTGATAATAGGAATGATAATAGCAAAGGAGCTGCTGTTACACTGAGTTTTCAAGATAAATGAACGGGTACTGAAACATGCCAGATAAAATAGGAAAAATAGGAAAAATAGAAAAAAGAGCAAAGCGTGACAATCTGAGTTTTGATGAAGTCGCTCAGGTATGCGAAAAATTAATGACTGATGGTGAAAAAGTCACGGTGCGCAATGTGCTTGCAGTGACAGGTGGCGGATTTGCAACCGTTTCTGATTTCATTAAACAGTGGCAGGAGCAACAGGTGGTCTCTGATGCTACAGACTTACCAAAAACACTTATTACCGCATTAAAGACGGCATATAAAAGTATGTTGAGCGAACAGGAAGCAAGCTATCAACAAAAGCTTAATCTCGAAGCACAACATACACGAGAAGCGCTCGATCAGGTAACACTGCTTGAAAAAACGACCGCTGAACTGCAAAATGAACTGGAAAAATGCCAACATGCCACCACCTCAAAGATTATGGCACTTGAGAAAGAATTAAGTATTAGTGCTTTAAGACTGGAAGATAGCCATAAACGTGAACAGAAAATAGCTGATGAACTGAGTAAGATACGTCAGAAATTGCATGAAGTTGAAATTCAGATGGCAGTGTTGAAAACAAGAAGACAAAAAGATAAAAAAACTGAAAGCTAATACATCTTATTAGACTTTCACAAAAGGATAAATACCTTGATTTTTAATGAACCAAAAAATAAATTCGGCAAGCCAATGCTGGGTGTTCAAGTTAGCTATTTTGCTAACAACAGAGCGGCAAGCCGATGGTTTTTAAATGGCGAGGGTGCGCCATTAACAAAAATCTCTAGCCTTCTAGGCTACACTAGCGTAAGTCAGTTTAAGCTGGCTATATCCCAACATGGATTAGCGCTACTGATGATGAAGGGTCTAGATAAATTGAGGGCGTCAAATAATGGCTAATCAATATTCCAATGATTCATTTAAGGCGGTTGTTGAGTCAAAATATAATTTGCCCTTGAATGAGGTCCTGTATAATTTTCAGGTGCAAGGCAAGTCCTACAAAGAAGTTTGTCAAGAAACTGGTTTCAAGGAAACGACTGTTAGAAAATACACAAGAAGATATGGCTACACCTTAAACACCAAACTTGATCAAGAACCGTATAATGCACAAGCTGCAATGTCATCGATTTACAGTCAACTTAGAAGTCAAGAGCTTAATCGAATCAATGTGTTGTCTAGATCGTGGAGCCATAAGAGAAAGGTGCTGTAAGGATGTTAAAATTTAATTGGCGCAAATCAAAAGAAAATACAAGCAAGCTTAGATTGGGTGCTACGGTTAGAGTTAAATGTGGTACTGAAGATCCTGACTATAAAGGTTTGGATATCTCTGACTACACAGGGACAATCAAGCAAATAGATGATGAAAATAATTTGATTTTAATCGAGCTTGATTCAGTGACATTAGAAAAAATAGATAAGAACTTTATTCGCAAAATAACAGAAGATGGCTTTGATTATCAAGAAATATGGCTAGAAAAAGATGAGGTTATTGAAGTAAAAGGTATTAATAAGCATAACGATGAAAAATAATCGCATGAACAATGATAACTGCCTGGGCGTTCTTAAAAAAATCATGCGCCACAGCGAATCAATAACTGAAATTAAAAGGAAACATATCATATGAGTTTATCAACATTACTTAAAAGCGAAGCATTATATCATTATATTTTAGATAACACGCTTAACATGCAACCAGTGCAAGAGCAAATGTTAAATCAAGCTAAAAATGATGAACTATCTGAAATGATAACGGCACCAGATCAGCTTCAATTCTTGCAAATGCTCATGAAGATGATTAATGCAAAAAAAGTGATTGAAGTTGGTGTTTTCAGGGGCGTTGGCACTTTAGCGCTCGCTTTAGCATTACCTGACGATGGTCAAATATATGCGTGCGATGTTGATGACTTCAATTTAGAAGAGTATAAAAAATATTGGCTTGAAGCCAAGGTCAATCAGAAAATAAAATTAGAAATCGCACCTGCAATTAAAACCTTAACCAATCTAATAGAATCTGGTCACAGTGACAGTTTTGATTTTGTTTATATTGATGCTGATAAAAGCGAATATTATGAGTATTACAACTTAAGTTATAAACTCATAAGAAAAGGTGGTTTGATTGTTTTAGATAATATGCTTAGAGGTGGCAAAGTCATTGATGCGAGTATCAAGACACCTAGCATAGAAGCAACCCGAGCAATAAATAAGTTCATCAAGGCGGATAAAAGGGTTGAATCTATTTTAACACCCGTAGGTGATGGTCTAACAATTGTTAGGAAAATTTAGCGGATGAACATTGAAGAATTTCTAAAAACAGAAGCTGGAGCCAGGGCATTAAAAGCCAAGCTCAAATCGCTGTCAGATCATGAAAAAGCAAAGCCTAATTATACAGTCTTATGGAAAAAAGCCTGTGATGCAGTAACTGCTTTTAATTTAGCTAAGATGAAAAAAGAACTACGTGATGGCATTAAAACCAAAGACATAGATGAAAAGAATGATGAAAAATAACCGAATGAACAATGATAGCTACCTAGGCGTTCTCAAGAAAATAATGCGCCAAAAACTAGGCGAAATCAAGCAGGATCGAAACAACAAAACAAGTAAACATAATAGAAGAAAAAATGAATCTACACGCAAACACACAAAAACTAAAAAAAGCACAAGCACAGAATAAGTCAGTCTACTTACTCTATGATAATTATCAGGAAATTCATGGCACCATAACAGAGATTGGCAATGTATTTGTTCATATTCTTTCAACAATGGATAATACCCAGTCTTTGATCCCACTTGAAATTGAGAAAATCCATCAGATCAGTTTAAGAGCTAAGTCAACTATGCCAAAAGGTGATGATCAACATGAAAACTGTCAGTCCCAATGAAGTATTTACAGCCAATCATCTGGCAATTTATACACGCTGTTACGACGAATATAAAAGAGTATTTGATCAATATTACCTGAATGCAAATGTACAATGCTACGTCAATAAAGATAATAAGCCTGTTTACTTCTGTATTGATATCTCTGGCGCAAATTTTGAAATGACACTGTTCGAGTCACTTTCTCTGGCTGAATTTTATGGAAAACTCAAGTTATTCATCGAATTTAGAGAATACTCAGGTGATGCAGTGGACGATATGACACAACATCTTGATTGGCTTATCCAGAATAATATTCAATTTAACACTATTAAAGAAGATATTGGTGAGATGTGGTGCTTTCTTTCAACGGGCGATTCGCACTTTGGTAAAGCGGAGGTGCCCAACATGTACAGAAATATTTATCGCATGGTCGATAACAGTATTCTTACTAGTGTACAAAACGAAGATGATTATACTCATGGATAAAATTCCTAACTTGACTCTTGGTAATGAGCTTGAAGCAACTGCTCAGGAAGAGCTGAAAAATGCTTATACGAAAGGCTTAGAGATTGAACAGAAATCACGTGCCAGCAATACCATCAAGCGCTACCAATCGGCATTTAAAGTACTTCAAAGCTATTGTGATGGCTTTAAGGTGACATCAATGCCGCTTACCCCAGAAATTGCTTATGCCTTTTTCGTCTATCTGCATGACCAGAGTTATAGCTGGTCAACAATTGCAGTTATTAAAGCATCAATAGACTACCATCATAAAACACAGGGACACCTGTCACCTTTAGCACACCCCAGAATAGACACACTGCTTCAAGGTATTCAGCGCGACATCAGCAGAAATCAAAACGCATCTGATCCAGTCACCTATGATATGCTCATTAAAATTATTGACCGTATCAATGCTAATGATCTCTTAAGTGTACGTGATCGAGCACTTTTGCTTGTTGGTTTCACTGGCGGATTTCGTTCCTCTGAGCTTCTGGCATTAAAAAATGAGGACGTAAATTTTAATGACGCTCACGGCATGATTATCACCATAAGACAGTCTAAAACAGATCAACTGGCTAAGGGTCATGAGGTTGCAATTCCATTTAATTCAAAATCGACCCGACATTGTCCAGTTAACGCATTGCAGCATTGGCTAGAGGCGATCGGTCTGACAGATCAAGAATATATTTTTAAGTCACTGCACAAAGGTGGTTGCAAAGTCAGAAATGAGCAGCTCTCTTACGAAGGACTCTATCGACTATTTAAAAAGAGATGTCAGCAGGCCGATCTTGATACAACTAACCTCTCACCGCATGGATTACGCTCTGGCTTCAACACCAGTGCAGCACTGGCCGGTGCTGATCTGGTCAAAATGCGTGAAATTACCAATCAGTCACTTAATACGCAACAACGCTACATCAAAAAAGTTAATCTTTTTGAGAATAATGCTAATAATAATATTTATGCATACTTTGATAATGATAAACCCGCTAATTAATGCTTTGAATAACTGATAATATCGCAATCTTCATCCTCGAAATCAAATTGAAATATATCATCCGGGTTGTCTCTGAGATTGCGCACGATTTCTTTTTTGGCATTTGAAATATGATCATTCTCCAGCAAAGCCATATAGGCGTCATAATCTTGATCACAGGAATAGCAATAGAAGCTATAACAGGCTTCTTTGAAATCATCGTCATTATCAATCGCAATACAGCTGCGCGTACATATATTGATGATATCAATAAGATTAAAAGAAAATTCACTGAAGAAAAGGAAGTCACTGAATAATCCCATATCTTTAGGGTTGTTATCAAGACCAAACATGATCAAGTGCTTAAGGTTAATGTTGCCAGATTTAAAATATTTCCTGATCAAAGGCATATTGCAGTCATCTGAATATTTTTCTGCCAGGAAATCACATAGTATGTCTTCTGAGGGTTGAATATTAGATTCAAAATAATAGACAAGCCGTTGCTGTCTTTGCGTCTCAGGTTTGGCTATCAACTCCTCCTGATCTTCAATATCATCGCCATCATCATAAAATGCAAAACCATATTCCTCTAGCTTTTTCTTTACCTCTTCAGGGCTTTTGCATTTATTGGTTTCAGACAATATCTCATCGAATTTCTTATTATCATTATTCTGGTTTTTCATGGGTATGCCTTATTGAATTTTTAACCATTTCACTGCACGCGCTTTGCCTTCACTTTTGACGACATTATCGTCTCTTAGCTTATAAAGCTGTGACCTTATCTGCTGATCAGTTAAATCTGACAGATGGTTTTTTAAATCTGCAAACGTAAACTCATTCGGCATTTCCTGCAATACCGCCTTT
Source organism: Caedibacter sp. (assembly GCA_020629575.1). Classification (GTDB taxonomy): domain Bacteria; phylum Pseudomonadota; class Gammaproteobacteria; order Francisellales; family Francisellaceae; genus Caedibacter. Next base: position 8,920 of record JAHDDB010000040.1, read on the forward strand.
TTGACCTTAAGCCACAGTGGTGTTGATTTTGTGGTACGTGTTTTAGCAACTGCTGTTGCGATAGCATCATTGGTTGGGTCATTATGTTTTTTGAGTACTGCTTCAAAGAACCTTAAGGACCAGTGATTTGCTTCTTTTCTATTCCCTGCATAAATAATGGGTAAATTAGGGTGCAAAACTGATAGCTCAGCAAGTGCCCTTCCCATATGCGCAGGCGATGAATATTTCCCAATTTTATCACTAGAGAGAAAATCACCATACTGCGCCTCAATCACCACTGCCGCATGACGATAGGTCGATAATTCTGTCAGTTGCTGGTGTAAAACCTGAATCTTAGCAATGTCTGACAACATATTATCAAATGTTTTACGCTCTACAATTGCTTCGATCTCATTATCAAGCATCAGTGCATAATCACCAACAGACAGATTTTGTCTTGTAATGTTGTGCTCGCCAAATTTCCAAGGATAACGTTCATTACTGTCAATGACCACTTCAAGGTCTGCCAGTTTTGGCTGTAAACTTAAATTACCACGAGTACGGTGCTGATTAATTCCCTGCTGCGTTCTAAAGAAAATCTGCTCATAATCTCCCTCTTTGGTTTTATATTTCTTGCGCAAAAATAGAAACTCGCAGCGTTTTTTCATCGATCGATCAAGCATGACAGACAAACGCTTGCCTACTCTTTTGACAAAGACAACAGGCACTTCCTCTATAACCTTGCCAGAAATAATCTCTGGTTTTTCATTGGCGCGTATGCAAAAGATATTACCACTGGCACCTGGCCATTTATCCTGTGTTAAAAGTGACAGCGTTGGGTTGCCTTTTTCTATGATGCTTACTCGGTAAGGAAACTTATCACTGCTTGTCTCCTCAACACGCCAGACTGAAGCACCTTTATCATCAGGCTTGGATTTGAAGAATATCTGCTCATAGTCACCTGGCTTGTTTTTATATTTTTTTGTGACAAATCTAAATTCACATTGCTGATTAGTCGTGCGATTGAGTTTAATTGAGACCTTAGTTTGGTCTTCTAACCATCTGACTGAACTAATTTCATCCTCTTCAACCAACTCAATTGCGTTAATGTCTGGCTTAGCATCATGACGAACACAAAAAAAAGATTCATCATCTGATGGCCATTTTTTCTGCACCAACAGTTTGAGATTGGTTTTTTCTGATTTTTCAATAGTAATCAGGTAAGGGTATTTTTTGTCGTCTGTTTTTTCTAATTTCCACATAAATGATCGAATGCTCTTTACTAATCCATCATGAACACTATAACAAAGCCTGTTTAGATGATATAGAATAACATTGCTTAACAGGTCAAACTATGAATAATATAGTGGTGCGTTAATACAGTTATGACAAGAGGTATAAAATGGATGTTACTCAGCAGCTTCAGCAGGCAAAAATAAATAATAGTAAGGTCACTGTTACGATTATTGGTGATAAGATTTTTTCAGGCAAAGTAATCAATATTGCCCGCAATCACGTTAAGATCGAAACATCACATAATAGTGAAGTATCACTGTGGATTGAGTCGATTTCTGATTTTCAAGTTTCAAATGAGCATAACAGTGAGGCAATTGATGATTAATTTTTCTGAACTGAAGAAACTCACACCCCATAAACATCAAAGAGGTTGTTTTGGTAAATGCGAGACCAACCCCATTAATAAGCAGCTTATGCTTTATACCGATGGAAAAGCCATTTACACCCAGTTTCAACCACTGGAGAGACATATTGGCTGGGGTAACATCATACACGGTGGCATTTTAACAACCATTATGGATGAAATACTGGGATGGGAAGCTGTGCTTCTGGCTAAGATGGTCTGCGTTACCAAAAAAATTGAAGTCCAATTTCATCATCCAGCACAATTTGATGACAGCTACACCATCACGGCAAAATACCTAAAGCATACGCAATCAGAGATCATCGTTGATGGTGAAGTATATAATTCAGGAAACATTCTCATCATGTCAGCTACTGGTGTCTTTAGCCCACTGCCCGCACAAGCTATTCATAAACTTGGCATTATGCCTCCTGAACAGTTGCAGTTAGTGTTAGAATACATAAAAAGCATTGAGAAGGCATGATGGCAAAATCACAATAATTAGTTTAGTGTAACGAAAAAGTATAACGTAAACACTGATACTATCCTGTGATAAATTTGATTTTCAAAGTTCATATTTTAACTATCATAAAACGATCGTTTTATGATAGTAATTTAAAGAGGGCTATGGCTGAGTAGATCAGTAAGTGTATAAGTTTTATAAAAGAGCTAAACTATTTCACGCCAATCATTAATAATTGAAGAAAAAAGTTCTAGCACTTCAACCTTCGATCTTCCACCGCTAGATATATTGACAATTTCAGAAAATTTGAACTCTACATATCTATTTTGTCTTGGATTTAATAATATTCCTTTTTCCCATTCGACACCTTTATTTTCAATAGCTGCTGAATAGCTTAACAACCAATACATTAATAATTGTCTGTAATCTGTTGATGAAAAATTCTTACCAGTACATTTAACCTCAATTAAACATTTATCGAAAGCAAAATCACCAACACCTTGTGATATCCAGTGATAGCCTTGTATGATAGGTGAAATAATCAGAGTATCATTTTTTAGTTTATCTCTAGTTTGGATATTATTATGTCTTATGTGATTTAATGCTTTCACCAAATTTTCAGCAGTTTGGTTTGCGATTGAAATATCTATCTCATTTAAATATTCAGGTGTATTTGTATCAAAATATCTTGATTGCCTATCAACAGCTATTTTAATACAGTTTTCCCAGTCTAAATTACTCCCTTTTAATATACCTTCAGCTTTCACATAAGCTACTTCAAAAAGCATGGCAGCAGAAATTGATGAATTATTAATTTGTGATAACGTAATTGCTGTACATGCTGGTATAGCGCTAGCTCCTCTATTTAAATGAGCAATTATTGCTGGTACAAGCTCAGGAAAAAGTAAGTCACAAATTCCAGGAATATCTCTTGCAACAGTTCGAGGGTCTTTTACAGGCAACCTATGAAATCTCACGAGGCCCCTCCTTCTCAGTCCATTTACAATAGTACTCAGCAAATGAATTCTCAGTGACATCCTCAATTCCAAGATTCCAAGAGTTTGCTAAAGTTGGCTTTCGCTTATTTCTGAAATGTTTACCTTCATCTCCAAATTTATATGAGGATAACCATAATATCCTTTGAATTTCGGGACTCATTCCATTCCATTGATTAATCATCACATTAAATGTTGCTCTGTCTTTCCAATGACGCATGCAATCTATACAACTTTTTTTTAGTGTATCTGAGTTCGACGTTTTAAAAACTTCTCCAAAGATATAGCGGGATCTAGAATCTGTTTGTTTAAATCTCAATGCTCTTAGAAAATGCAAACAGTTAGATTCAGGGATCAATAAATGCTTCGAGTGAGAAATAATTGAATCAATAAGTTGGTCTAAATCCATGTGGATTTCTGAAAACTCATTATCTGCTCTTAATTCAATAATACCTCTGATAATCGTAGACCATGACGCCCTAAACGCGTGTAAATTTTTTGGAGTTAGCAATGTTTCACATAACTGCAATGCAACTTTCCCATCATGAAGCTTTAATGTTCTGCTAATTTGTGAAATTAAAAATGAATCAGGCTGACTTTTATGGGTTTCTAACTCTAGCAAACCCTGAACATCTAGTTTATTAACTATTTCAGTGAGCTCTTGATAATCGGAATGAGGGTTATCAGAATAAGGATCAAAATAAAGGTCTATTTCTTTCAATTTACTACTATTGTCATCATCTGAGAATAATTGTGAATGCACAAAATTTTCATAATGTTGAGCACCTAAAATTATAGTTTTTGTTTTATTTAATGACAAACCATAATCTGCTAACAGATTAGATAAAATAGAGATTGCCTTGTAAGCATCTTCTTGACCATTGCAAATTAAAGTGAAATCATCCACATATCTATACCAAGTAAGACCAGACTGTGTTATCAATTGATCAATTGAGGTCATTAATAGTTCCGAAAGAATTCTTGAACATTGCCCCCCAACTGGCAGACCAAATGACCTACCTGATGCAATATGATTTAAAATTTTATTTATCTGAGCCGCTACTGTCGATCCTTGATGAAATAAATCTGCAATACAGTTCTCTAGTCTGTGGTGGTATATATGCTCATAAAAATTAGAGATGTCAGTTTGAACAACCATCACATCACTATTTTTTAGTTTTTTATTTTCTAATGTGGCTTGTTTATACGCCCTCCATGATCTGCTTCTATCAAACAATTCTGTCCCCTCATGATTGTATCGATATGAATGCACAAAATCACTTCTCCTATTTTCATTTTTTTCTGCAATTGAAACTGCTAATCCATTTAAATATATATTCCAAAAAGGATGAATTTTAGTAGATATTCTGAAGCCATTTGAGCCTGTTGGTGATAGTAATCTTTCTGTAAAAATAGGGATCGAATTTAACTTCTCTATTGTTTTTTTCTGGCCATCCTTTTCCAATTTTGAAAATAGGTCAAATGCCATCTTAGATATTAGATCTCCATTGTCCTTAATAAACCGATTATCAATATCAAATGGCAACATATCATTATCACCATGAGCTATAACATCCGCAACTGCTCGTGAAAAATGTCTCAATTCTAATTTCATTTTGGAAAATCATATTATTTCAATTTATTTAATATTAACATAGCTATTTATGCTAATGAATTAGTAACACAAAGGATCGGTTACGATACAGATCAGATAGCGCATTTCTCTACCTCAAAATGTTTATCAAATCTCATATTTTAATGTATGTTTTACAAAAGGTTGGACGCATTTAATAAATAAACTTGGCATCACTACTCTTGAATCGTTAAACTTATCACCAAAATCTACAAATCGTTAAGAAGATAATAATGGCAAAATCTAAAATTGATCAAATTCATGATCTACTAGAATCAGGTAAAGCAGTGACTATGGAAATATCACTAAGTTCTGAAAGTGATAAGACAACACGTTATGAAAATGTTATCGTCCGCGATTACTATTATCCCGCAGCAATTTTATTGATTAACGGTCGCGAGGAAACCATCCGCGTAGCACGAATCAAACATATTGAGGAGTAGGTAGTGCACCAGATCTATGTTTATGTGCCAGAATCACACAAAGAGGCTGTAAAAAATGCGCTCTTTGAAATTGGTATTGGTGAGTTTGGCGGGTACTCCCATTGTTGTTGGGAAACACAAGGCACAGGTCAATTTAAGCCACTAGATGGTAGCCATCCTGTGGTTGGAGCTGTTGGCTCCATTCACCATGAACCAGAATATAAACTCGAATTTCTATGCGATTGTGAAACCAAGCTTAAGAAGATCCTTACTGCCTTAAAGTCATCACATCCATACGAAACACCTGCTTATGGAGTAATTAAACTTGAATCGTATTGATCTTTGTCAAGCGCTAACGGGAGAATGGATTGGCAGCTGGGGAGACCATAGTAATGTTCGACTGGATATTTATGTGATTGATACTATGTTTGATGGTTTTTACTATATAGATGACCACAAAGTGCAATTTCAAGGCTCCATTGTTGAAGATGCTGGCCATGCACAAATTTACTTTAACCCTCCCATGGATCCAGACTCTGGGGGTTGGTTTTACTATGATAGCAAAGTACTTGAGGTTTACTGCAAAGATCGACGCAGCACTTTTCATAAGATGAAATAGGTAAATTAACTTTTAATGAATTTTTCTTGACTGATCATGATTTTTATTAAATACTGGTCATAACATAATCGTCAAGCCCACTTAATAATGCGAAACAGACGGTTTTTTGTAAGAGTAAAACTGATGAAGGCTGAAATGCCAGAAACTCTTTTTTGAGAAGTCTTTTACAAGCGCATGTACACCAGTGAGTCATGCCACAGCTATTTTTAATAGTTCCGGTGTCCGTAAATCCATAATGATTGTTTAGTTATTCGTATTAATAACGCTTAATCTTGTGCACTTGTTTGCATAGCCAGCAAAGAGATTCAATCATTGATTTACCACCTTTACAGGTGATTCCCTTATACATATTTGTGTATCCATTCCTTTACATACTGCCCTATCGAATGAACAAGCAGTATGTCCGTACTCAATAGATTGATATTGAGGGTATTCGTTATTTAACGGATATTTGTTTTTTAAAAAAGGAATAAATAGAAATTTATGATTATCTGGAGCATTGCTTCAGGTAATTAATATTA
>JAHDDB010000041.1 GCA_020629575.1 Caedibacter sp.
TAAGGGTGGGTTACTGTTGGCTTCATAATTACCCACAAATTTGGAATGCGCCCTGTCGTATGTGAGACCACAAACGCTTAATATCAATCCACAAGATGCCGAGCTTTCTATTTTTATGGACAAAGATGCTAGAACCTGTAATCAGGCTAATAAACGTGCTTCTTGGGTATTAAAAACAGCAGATGGCAGTTCTGCTATCCTTACTTTTAAACATGAGGCTGTGCAAGATGGGACTACTCATATACCATACGTCGACACGATTGTTGTCGATGGCAAGGTAATAGCTTTAAGAAACATTTCAAACAATTTCTCAACCGGTTTTCCCGTACCTTATAACTTTGGCAGTCACTACCAATTAGTATTTGATAGTTTCAGCAAGGTGAGGCTAGTAAGTAGATAAGGACATAGCATGCGAAATTATTGCCACATACCATTGAGCTATTTCAGTTTAGCGCCTTTATTATTGCTTTACACTTACGGGCACGCATATGCCACGTTAAATTATCCCAGTAATCCAGACCAATTGCGCAGCATTATAGAAGATGGCATTGTTAAAACCATTCAATATGATCAAAATGGTAATATCTCGTTCGATGATCAAGCCAATCTCCTAATCTACGACAGCGATAACGAGCTCATAAAAGTACTGCAAACCAATGGCAATACTATTAAGTACCGCTATAATGCGCTTAATCAACAAATGGTAGAATCCTTCAATCAAAGTGAACCACTTTACCATTTTTATCAGGATCGACGACTGCTGGATGACGTGCAAGTTAATGATATCACGCACTACCTTGAACATGGACAGTTGTCTGTCACAAACAATCAAATAAAAGCCTCATATTACTTGCAGAATAATTTTGGTAGCATCATTACTCTTATTGATCAATCTCAGCAACTTGCTCACTTCTATCGCTATTTACCCTTTGGTTATCAAAGTGACATGAAGTCAGATAGCGCAACATTTGATGTGTTTGACTTAGCTGACTCAAGTAAGGGCTACAACGATATGCTTACAGATCAGATCACGGGTAATCAATTTCTAGGTAATGGCTATCGAGCTTATAATCCAAGACTACGATTATTTATGAAATACGATAGTTTATCGCCATTTGATCAAGGGGGCATTAATGGCTATGCCTACAGTGATAATAACCCCATTATGGCATTTGCCCCCTCAGGACATATGAGCAAATGGCAACGAGTTGACATGATTGCTGGACTCACTCTTACAGCAGTTGCTTCTGGCTTAGCTATTATGGCAACAGGAGGAGCAGCCACCCCAATGGTTCTCACTAGTTATACAAGTTTTATGTCTACAGCAGCCATAGGGTTATCAGTCACTACACCTGTTATAGCAGACTCAATTGCCGATGCAGAGGCACACAAAAATTGGACGCATCAAATGCGCTCTACCGGTTGGAAAAATGTGGTCGTTGGTCTTGGCACCCTTGCCGCAGGAGAAGCTGCAGGATATGGCATCGGCAAAGTAACCTCAAATGTTGTTACTCATGTTGTAGCTAAGTCTGCTGCAAGCGCTATTGCTCAAGAAAGCCTAAGCATCGCTACCGGATTACAAAAAGGGGTTAATTTACAGAATTTTGGCATGAATTTTGCGGCTAATGCGGCTGTTCACAGTGGGATAGCCATCACAACAGCCACTACAAAATCAGGATTACCAACACTTGAAGATGCTCTCAAAGGAGATTCATCACAGCAAAATAGCTCTAGAAAGCCTAATAGTAAAAGTCTAAATTTACTCAATGAACGCAAAGGAGATAGCTTAAAAATACCGACAGCGCATAAAATTGATAATGGAAATCCTCCTACACTCTTTGACATATTTTCTTATTCCTCATTGATATAATCACAAGACAAAGTGGCGGATTAAAAATAACTTGAAGTCACTACACGCATTTCCTGCCTTTGCTAAAGTTGAATTACTCACCCCAATACCCCTACTAATATCAAGGAAACTTATGAAAGATAGACACACCTTCAAACTAAAAAAAATCAGCTGCTTATTATTAAGCACCTTACTGAGCTCACCCATTTATGCAGATGTTAGCACAGATCATAGTAGCATCGTCACTGCACCTGATACAGGATCTTTAGAAACTCCTCAGATCACTAATGATCTAGCTGAATCAAACATTACCACAACAAAAGCATCTAACCATGCCGAGTTTAACTTAACGGCTACTGATATCAACAATGATATTGTCTCCAATGCCTACAACTTAAAAAGCATGGGCGGATTTGAGGTTGACCCACGCACCGGCAGCCTTGGCGTTTCATTCAAAGTCGGTTCTTTATGGGCAAACGCACTACAAGGTGGGCAAGTTGATTTAAGTATTGAGTACACAGGGGCAAATGCCTTTAGTGCCTATCCTGTAGCGCCTAGTTGGAGCTTTAGTCTCCCTTATGTCGATATGCAAACAGCGACTTTCCTATTACCTGGTGGCGGACGTTATCGCATGCTTCCAGGGAATCAACTACAGTATGCTAAACTCCAAGGTTCTCAATTTGCTTTCCAACAAGCTAAAGATGGCAGTTATCGTTTTACCGATGCCAATGGTAATGTCAGCTATTTTAACCAAAAGGGCTATCTTGTTAAGACAGTCAGTGCGTTAGGTTACGCCACCAATTATAGCTATCAAGGAAACCAGCTTGTTGCCATAACTGACGGTGATGAGAATAGCAAAAATGTGCGCAGCATCAAAATAAACTATCAAACAAGCACCGTAAACATACAATCGCTAGGCATCGATGGTACACCTAGAAATGTGACGCTTAATATCCAAGGAAAGCAACTTATATCCATGACAACGCCTATCGATGATGGTGAGCAAGCCACAACCATTATCGGCTATAATCCGTTAGGTTTTGTTAGTGATTTGACGCTGCCTACTGGTGCAACGTTTCATGTTGATTACAACGCCTCACTTAAAACCCTAACAGGACAAACGCTTCCTGTTGTTTCTAAACAAGTTATTCATTCCAATACCCAATATCCAAGTTGGATGTCAAATGGTCAAACCATGATGGAGCCTGCACAAGTTATCGAATACAGTTACGACCCAAGCGGACACAACTATCTTGGGTTTGGCTCAGGGGCAAAACCATCAAGCCAAGAAGATCCAATGCTGGTTAATGTTAAAAGTGGCTATACCTATCAATCAAGTCAGACAATAAAGGATGATAATGGCAATACACAAACCACGACAACAACTTATGACCATTTTCATCGCCCGATAAAAACCGAAATCTATGCGAATGGACAACTCATTAAACAAACCTCACAGACGTATGAGCAAAGTAGCAATGGCTACTTCAGTGGACTTAGCGCTGGCTACTTACAGCCTATTGCAATGCAAGAGAGAAGCTTTGGTATCAATGGTCAAGGCGGACAAGCAGGTGCCACTTTATACAGCTACGCAGGCTTTGATCAAAATACTGGACTCATGAATTTTAAGATTGATCAAAATAGCATTCGTACCGATTATCAGTATTATCCTGCCAGTGTTGCTGGTCCTTTTGACCATATTGTTTCAAGTGAAACGACAACACCTGCAACCATTCAGGGTATGACAACCCCTAATGCCATCACAACCAATTATCCAATTGCCAATATTAATCGTGAAAATGGCGCTCAAAGCTATAGCAGCTCTTATGTCAGTGGCAAAGAAATTCATACTGCGACTACTAACAGCCACGCCCAATTATCTGCTAGTCAGCCATTATTAAATGTGCAAAAAACGGTGTCTAGTAGTGATCCAACAGCGATTGACTTTGGGTTGACTACAGCCGAAACCGTTACAACTTCAACGAATTTAAATACGCTATACAAGATAAAAAGCTTCAATGATGACAATAACTCAGCTGCTACCATGACGACAAGTTACCATCAAGACAATAGCACACCATTTGCACCCATTACTGTTCAAGAAGCTATTACTAATGGCAAAGAGCACGTTCAGGGTAAAACAAAAACAATTAGCGCCTATACAGGGCAAATGATTAGTGAATCAGATGCTTATGGCAATGTTATGACCTACAAGTATGACCTACTTGGGCGAGCGATCCAAAGCATCGCCTTTGCTAATCGCGTCAATCCAATCATTAATAACTATGAGTACCATATTGATCCAACACGTGGGCTTTTATCTGTGAAGCAAACCAATGCTGCCACTGGTGATATTGACTTTGTATATTACGATAGTTTAGGTCGTGAGATTGGACGCGCTGGCAGTGACACAAATCACAGCACGACAAGTTATGCAGTGGATTTGCCCGCAGGTATTCGCCCGCTTGCATCGCAACACTATGATGCACTTGGGCAAATAAGCGATAAAACCAATTATATCGACCAAAACAAAGCGTTAACCACTTATTATCACTATGATGTGGCAGGTAATAATGATCTGACCATCAACCCCGACGGCAGTGCTGATTATTCTATCAACGATCGTATCCGTAATCGTAGCATTAGCCTTAAGCTTTATAGCAATAGTCAAGTGATTGACGTGCCAAATAGTCCTTGCCATAACGCCATAGGGCAACCTACCGGCTGCCAAGCTGACTTAATTAATGTTAGTGAACAAAATGTCGTTGCAACAAAAGTAAACAACCAAACACAATCTCTGTTTTTAGGCAAACACAGCTATGTCATTTTAACTAAATCTGATGCGCAATTTGACAACGGCAAAGCACTTTATAATGCACAAACCAAAACACAGTTAATGAATGCATTAAGCGCGCTTGCCAACGGCAATACGCCAAATGCAAATACCTTATCAACCACGATAGATAGCATTATTACGCAAAATGAAACCTATAAAACTACTATTGAGAACTATGATGGTCTAGGACGCACTGCGAACACTACAGATGAACATGGCAACAAAACGACGTATCACTACAATAATAAAGGAGAGGTGACTCAAAAAGATCAACAAGCCACACAAAGTAGTCTTATCTATCAATATGATCCCCTTTATGGCAAGGTAACCAATCTTTCAGTCATTGATCATGCGAATAATGATGTCACCTATCTCCTAGGATCACGTCAATATAATGCATTAGGACAATTGATTAGCGAAACCGTCCAAGGTGCTACAACTACTTACACCTACAATCCGCAAGGTGATCTGCTGACCAAAACAACAGCAAAAGGTGATGTCTTTAACTATAGTTATAATGAACTGGGTTCACTGATTACAATTACTCGACCCGATAAAACGATCAACTATCGCTATGATAACCCAGCGATCCCAGCACAAGTCACTGAAGTTTCTGACGAAAACAGCAAAATCAATTACAGCTACTATCCTGATGGCTCGGTTTATCAAACAACAACGACGTTAGACAATTTGATCCCAGTCACCTATACAGAAGTGCTCAATAACTATGGGGTATTGACACAAACAGCGGATTCACTGGCGCATACAACCACTGATTACGAATACGATAATCTTGGTCGGGTTATTGCCAAAACCAACAGCCTAGCAGGTAAAAGCAGCTATCGCTACGATGATCGTGGGCAAGTAGTTGAATCACGTAATGCAGTGTTGATCAAACGCTATGAGTACAACGGACACAATGGCTTACCTCAGCTGTCTTACTTCAGTCAAGTAACACCCGATAACAGTGTGCGTTATGACTATACAATGACCTATAATGATGATGGCAATATCATCAAAACCATCACACCACATACGATTAATCAATATCAATATGACAAAGATACCCAACAGCTATTGGCGTTTGACTGTCAAGAAAAAGATGCCGCATCAACTGATACGTTCTATTGCCCTGCAGATAGCCATGGTGATATTGTCAATCATGCCAGTTATCGCTACAACAAAGCGTTAAACCGACTTGATTTAGTCACAACCCAAGGTCATGATGCAAATAACAAGCCCATTGAGCATAAAACCGAATATGTCTATGGTGCATAACAACAAAAATAACCTGTGGTTACTTTAAAGAATGCTTAATATTGTTACTGTGTCGGATGTGTTAATTAATCGGGAAGGATAGCTTAAATGGAACACATAACAGATATTACTACACGAAGGCTTGGCATATTACTCATCGGAGTAGCGCTAAGCATCCCTTTTGTCGCCAAGGCAACACATCCAACGCAATTAACTCATATCATTGAAGATGGCGTAAGCAACATGCTCAACTATGATCAAGGTGGAAACTTACTGCTTGATGATCAAGCCACGCAATTTAACTATAACAGCAACAATGAATTAACCAAGTCAATCCAGTCCAATGGCAAAATAATCCATTATCGCTACGATGCTAAAGGGCAACAAACTGCGCAAACACGCCAACACCAAAGTCCTATTTACCATTATTATGTCAATAATAAACTCATTGGTAGTGAGCAACATCATTTGCTTAAATCCTACTTTGATGGAGGGGAGTTTAAATTAAGCCGTCAAAGTAACATGTTTGAGACTCAGCATTACATAAGCGATAATCTAGGCAGCATTATCAGTCATATCACCCCAGATAAAAAACTCAATCATTATTATCGTTACCTACCCTTTGGTTTCATCAGCGATATCGATAAAAACAATGATTTAATGCATACACCTGAGTTAGATCAACATCTAAAAGGTTTCAATGGCATATCAACCGATACAATAAGTGGCAATCAATTTTTAGGCAATGGCTATCGCGCGTATAATCCTCGCTTAGGTATCTTTCTGCAATATGACAGCTTATCCCCTTTTAGTGAAGGAGGTATACATGGTTATGCCTATAGTGATAACAATCCAGTTATGGCGTTTGATCCTTCAGGGCATATCCCCGATTGGGCAAAACATGTTATCGTTTGGGGGGTTGGCGTTACCACAGCTACAGCGATGGGCATGGCAATCGCTGCTAGTGGTGGTGCATTAGCACCCACTACTGCCACTGCACACCCGATGATGATGGCAGCCATCAGTGGTGCTATCGCTGGGGGCTCTGCTTCCGTTGCTGCACAAGCGACAAATGCTGGCTTAAATAAACAAAATTTTGCCAAACAAATGCGTAATGGCGGTTATGTTGGCGTGGCGATAGGAACAACACTTGGAGCAGCAGGCGGTGCCGTTGGTGTTAGCAGCGCTTCCACGCAAACAAAATTTTCATATGACATCGGTATGATATTTGCTGAACCTGCCATAGAACAAGGTATTATGATTGGCGCTGGTTATCAGAGCAAATGGAATTGGGAGAACTATGCCATTTCAGTTGTTAAAAATGCAGCAAGCATGAGTGTCGGGAAGAATATTAATAATCTCAAAGCTTACTACGCAGCTAAAAATACAGCTTCGGCAACAGCTATCAACACCTCGATGCCGGTGCCTAGTCCTCGAGCATTAAATGCTCCCCCGCCTCCAGCACCACCAAGATCTGTGCCAACGCCTAACAAACAATTCAAGCGCATTAATGGTGACCATAACCTAACTGTAGAAAGTAGTGAAAAACCAGAACAACAACCACTTCACAAGCCCTTTGGTTTAATTACTGCATAACAAGGTAATATTAATATATGCTAAAACATACCACTTCACTAGCGAGCGGATTATTACTATCATGCTTTACGTTAACATCACTATCAGCAAGTAATAATCTTAAAAGCTTAGACTCACCCATTCACTGGCAAGCCTGCAGCAATCATCAAAATTCAAAGGACTATCTCTGTGCAACGCTTAAGTTACCATTGGAATATAAGCAACCTGAGCTTGGGGATATTGATATTTATCTTACGCTTTACAACCCTTATCATGCGCAAAAGGTTCTATTATATAACCCAGGTGGTCCTTGGTTGCCCGTCAGTGAATTGGATCTACAACCACTGTTTAGCCAACGGCTATTAAAAGACTATGCCATTTTAGGCTTTGATCCACGTGGTTTCGGACAAAGCACACGGCTTAACTGCCACATCAATGAGCGTATTTATGATCAATTTGCCAAAGTTGAAGCATTACCACAAGCCATCACAGGACTTATTGATTTACGCAATCAAATCTACCTTAGCTGCCAAAAACATGATAACAAGCTGTTTACACGTATGGGCACAGAGTACACGCTACAAGATCTAGAGAAAATTCGCCAACAGTTAAATCTTGGCAAGATCAACTTTCTTGCACAATCCTATGGTACCTATTTAGCTGAATATTATCTGGCAAAATACCCACAACATGTTAATAAGCTTGTGCTTGATGGAGTGATGGGCGCTGATCGCAATTTATATGAGGCAAATAAAACACTGGCTATCGCTGATAAAGAAAGCTTTGATTATGCTTTTGATCTTTGTGCCAAAGACACACACTGTCCTATCTATCCCAATCCATGGATAAGGTTTTACCAAGCATTGACACGTGTAAAGTTTGGCGAGGTTTATGCTCACAAGCGCCAAGTGTTAGAAAGCGATTTTCTCTATCGAGTCATGGATTTTATTAATAATGAAAAGGATTATGACAAAATCTATCTGCTGATTGATAAAATCATGCAAAAACAAGACATTGATGACCTATTTGACTTTAGTCGCAATGATCAACTTGCCATTCAAGCGGCTTATTCTGCCGTTATTTGTCAGGATTCATATCACCTTAACTTTAATTCATTTCTAGCGTTTTTAAACCAACCAATCTTTGACGACATTACCAAACATATGGCGATTGATTTCTCATTACCTTGCACCGGACTTTGGCAAAACTTAATGAAAGCACCGACGAAACTGAGCTTTGATGGTGATACGCCTAAGATACTAATGCTTGCTAATCACTATGATCCGCAAACTCCCTATGTTGATGCTAAAGCCATGCATGCGCTTATTCCACACTCAACATTGGTGAGTTATCATGGCGGTGGGCACTGTAGTTACCGCTTGACGCAAGACAAACCCATTGATCAAAATGCAGACGATTATCTTCTCAAATAACCTCACGTCACTCTTGAAAAATAAAAACATTAAGTATGATGACCGTGCATTAAATCACAGCACACGAGGCTTATACAACCATGTTAAAAAAAACACTTATTTGCAGCAGTTTATTTATTCTTGGCATAGCTAATGCGGGGGAAAATATTACCATCTCACCACCCAATTATACCGATAATAATGGTGTTGTACGCAACTTCACCTTTGCCGAGCTGGGGGTCACTGGCATTTACCTCCATAGAACCTGCAAAAGAACCTCGCATTATAACCATAATGATATGAGTCAAATTTTGAGCATCACGAACAGTAATAGCTTTAATATTTATGTCCCTGCCTGCAAAAAATATAATGGCTCTCGCGGGAAGACCGTTCAAGTTGAGGTACGCATCTTCACAAAGGATAATCCTTATGGTGTTGCTAAATCCTATATCAGCAAAAGTAGCTTTCCACGACAATTGCTTGTTAGCAATCCTCAGGATTGCTATAACAATCTCAAGCAAGGCATTGATGCGGCAAATACCCCAGCTTGTCAAATTACTGACTTCACAACCAACTAGTCGATGAAATCACAAAGGATCAATTTATGAAACTTAAATTATTATCATTATCCCTCATCTCAGCATTATCCTTAGCAAATACAAGCTTCGCAGCACAAGCTAATAATGTTAATCTAACGGGTATTGCGGTTAGTGACATAAACCAGCAAACAGGTACCAATATTTACGGATATACTAATGGCTTACAGCAATTTCCAGTTTTGGTTACACTCAACTTTGACGGACAGCCCGATGAAGAAACTCAACAGCACATCTGGGATCGCATCGGTTTATATGTCACTAATGTACAAGGCATTGACCAGCAAAATCCATACCACTTGTCTCTAACACATGATGCTAATGGCACTAATATGGCATGCCAACAGGATCTCTTTGGTAAGTTACAAGATAGCAATTTAAACAATTTTCCTTGGCGCGAAGGAGTAAGCTTCTTAGATGGCAGCTATACTGACGCCAGTGCTAAGTTACATATTGACTGGACGCCAGATCAATGGCTTAACATCAATAATGGTCAAGCAAGCCTATGTGTCACCAGCATTCAAAACCAAAACCTTAAAACAGGTACTTATGAGCATCCAAGCAATCAAAATATGATGTTTTTTAGCCGTAGTGCTTTAGGTGATACTCCAACCTCGATTAGTCGGATTTTTTATGTGCAACTTCGTGGGCAACAACAACTGCCTCAAATGAATATCTATGGCATAGATTTGCAAGGTGACGTACCGGTGAGTACTAGCCAATATGCCGTATTAAATAGCAATCTGCCACCAAGTGATGTGATGAGTGGAGCTCCTTGCTTTACTCAGACTAATCTGCCACTACCACAAAACAACAGTGATTCTCTTGATTTACATATCGCACTGGGATATCAAATTATGCATAATAATATGCTTAGCGCTGGTCACATTGTCTACGCTCGCGTCAACAAAAACACCATGGGGCAAACGGTCTCCAAGCTAGACTTTGGGATGTACGGCTGTCAAGAACCGTTTACCGCATCACAAACCCAAAATATTGGCACCAATGCCAATGGCGTTAATCTAACAGATCCTAATAACTATAATTATTTTGACTATGATAACACTGGTATTTATACCACATGCCCACTGGGCGATAATCAATGTCAAGGTGATAATAGAAATAAACTAGTTACTTATATCAAAGCCGCTAAGTTTGCTTGTAGCAGTGTATTAATTCACCCAACAATGGATCAATTTACCCAAGCTTATTACAATCTCTCAGATGCTGCCAAACAAGGTGCTTCGAGTGTTGGGCTTGATGTTGGCGGCAACGATAAGCTTGTTTATCTTGGCTGGGCTCGCCCTGAGAACTATCCTGGTGATGTGCAGATGTTTATTTATGATGATTTTGGTAATTTTAAATCGATCAATACTAGCACCCCTATAATCTTAAGCAAAACAGGTAATCTTTACTATAACCAACTTAATGGCAACACCAGCATGCAGCAATGCACAATACATTAGTTGTTATATCACCTACCAACAAGAAAGGAGTATACTGTGAAAAAAATAGCGCTTTTATTCGCTTTAGGTTATGCCAATAACCTTTATGCAGATGCCCGATCAACACTAACATTTGAGAATAACTGTACTGAGCCCGTGCAATTTAGCATCAATGGTGACGAGGCGGGTCAAAGCTATACAGTTCAGCTTGACCCAAATCAATATGTTTTTGCTGGGAGTTACGTCAATAGCAACACGCTTGAGCACACCACCTCAAACATTCAAATTCAATTTAACAGTTTGAAACATAGCGGTCGTGTTAGCTATTTGTTAGACAATGGTTTCACAAATAATACTGCCGCCTTTACCAAGGCAGATGGTGATATCAAGATTGAGCATATGCCACTTACTACCGACTATACCTATACATGGCATAGCTATACGCTCTCTGGTAAACAAGAGATTCCAAGCTTTACTGTATCTGCTTGCAAACAAACATATGATATCTCAAAAAGTGATGTAGCAGATATTCAGCGTATAGTTATCTTTGGCGATAGTATTAGTGATCAAGGAAATCTATATCACTACTCCGCTGGCATGATTCCTAAATCTACACCTTATTATCGTGGTATGTTTTCAAATGGCGCACCTTGGTCAGTACTACTTAAAAATACGCTTAAAAGCTTCAATATCGAAGTAAGCAATTATGCCGTAGGTGGCGCTACCGTTGTTTTTGAACCAGAATGGGCAAGCTTAGGACTACCTTATAATCTTGACGCTGAACTTAAAGCCTACCAGCTGGATCAAAAAAACTGGCGTAAAAACGAGCAAAAACTAGCAATATTTTTTATTGGCGCTAATGATTATTTAACTGCTGATAAGTCATTGTCTGACAAAGATATACAACAAATAAGTCACGAAGTAACCGATAAAATTATCAATACCATCCGTGAGGTTGGTGCAGAAAACACCTTAATTGTTGGACTACCTGATTTATCCTTCACTCCCGAATCTCATGAGCGTGGTAATGAAGCAGTACTAACAAAACTCAGCACAGCACACAACATGCAACTACAAGAATTTGCCAATTCCAATACCAATATTAAATTTATTGACATCGATAAAATGTTTGCTCTATTGCTCAACAATCCACAAGCTTTCAATACACAGTTTAATACTGTAATCGACCCCAAAAATAATACTATATCCTGTTGGCATGGCGGATATTTCAGTTACAACCACTTACAGAATAAAACCTTAAATTTTGCAACATTAAGCAATCGAAGCACGCTTCCCGCGGATATCACAGCAAGTTTAGCAACGAGTGAAACAGGCAACCTATGCCCTGATCCCGAGCATTATATTTTCTGGGATCATGTCCACCCCACTTATCAAATTCAAAAAGCGATTTATCAATATATACTTAATAATATGAATATTACTAACACTGCAGATAAAACTAAAACCAAGGAGAATTAATGTCAGTCCCTAGCGTTACGCAATTACGAGAAAGAGTGCAAAACATAAGCATGAACGCCCCTGTTTATCCTTTTACAGGGGAAATTACCAACGCTTTTAGCCTAGATAAACAAATCACACATATGAATGCACGGCTTTATCAACCTGAAGGTTTACTAAAAGAGACAACCTTAATATTTTTTCATGGTGGAGGCTTTGTTGCAGGCAGCATTAACTCACATGATAATTTATGCCGTATGCTTTCACAAAAAGTCGGGTGTAAAGTGATTTCAATAGAGTATCCCTTAGCACCCGAGTATAAAAGTGACATGGTTATCAACTCATGTTACAAAGCACTATGCTTTATTCACCACCATGAAAGCAAGCTAGCACTAATTGGGGATAGCGCGGGAGCAAATATTGCAACCGTGTGCGCATTATTAGATAAAGAGGTAAATCAACTGGAGCTTCAAGCACAAATATTAATTAATCCAATCATTGACATGGTTAATCCCGGAAAATATCTAAGTTTTCGCGATGCTTATATTCATGACCCTAATGACTTGAAGAATACATTATACTCTCCTTTGTATGCACAGCTTGAGAACATGCCGACAAGCATTATTGTGCTAAACAACGAGGATTCTCTTTTTGAGCAAGGTCAACTGTATAGTGAGAAACTGCAACTTGCTAAGGTGCCAGTGATCGCCAAAACATTTAATGGTGGACACTTAGGATCACATTTAGTGGCTTTAGATGAACAAAGCCAAAAACCAATTGCTTGGCTGATAAACACACTACAACATACACTAAATTAACTACTCATTGTTTCTTAACACATTCGCTATTGCTAAAATATCAATCGCTCAAAAGGGTTAAAGTTCAATGATATAAATGCCACAAAGTGCCTTATGGGCGGTATCTAGCGCACTCCCCTACGCTCATCCACGCTGCCATCACGAGCCAATGCCCCATGATAAGTCAATAAAGTACAATATTCTCCTCATTATCCACACGTACTGCATATTTGCCACCGTTAATAGGTACACTATTTCCATCTAGTGTTTCCTTTCCATCGACCTCTATCCATGTTAGCCAATTATCACCATTTTTATGGTGCATTAATTTCACGAGAACTGATGCATCATCTGCTGTGCGGATTAACCATGAGGCATACTTATCATCATTCCAACAGCTTCGACTATCCTTATCTCTAAAAGTAGAAGTTTGCATTTGCCCTGGACTAATCATGAGCGCTGATGGTCGAACGTACGAGACACATTTTGAATATTTATGTCCTGTTAAATACTGGACACTGATCCCCGTATCTCTTCTATCATTATGGAAATTAACGGGATGTGAGCTCGCGGCAAAACCAAAAGCTGCTGCCAATAGCAGCCCGCCTGTTAATATATGTTTATTCTGCATAACCACCTCTCTGTATGTGTTGTATTTTAAACAATCAAACCTTTACTCTTTTGAGATTAGTGTTACATAATTCATATGGTTGATTTTAAGTTGATAATTGCCAAAAGGAATGATGTCGTTTTCTTTGACTTTTTCGCCATTAATAACAAGGGAATCTTTCCAAGCATGCACATCAAAAATATCCTTCGACTCAGGTTCATGCTTAAAAGTAAGCACAACCTCACTGCCATTGGCAGCTTTCAACATCCATGATGCTCGCTTATTTGCATTGCGACATGTTTTGCTGTTTTTATCCCTAAAAATAGAAATTTCAGCATCGCCTGGCGCTATCATTAATGCTTGAGGTCTAACAAAAGTCACACATTTTGAATACTTGTGCCCTGTAATGTAATTGACCGATAAGCCTGTATCATTCGTATCATTTTGGAAGGTTATTGGATGAGAAGCTGCTGCAAAGCATCCTCCGCTAGCGGACAATAGCATTGTAGTACTTAATTGTTTAAATTTCATTATCAACCTCATTTCATTGATTACTTTATTGTCAGCTCTGACGCATAAGGATATACTCTCGCTGAAATTTTTAAATAAGGCATAC
>JAHDDB010000042.1 GCA_020629575.1 Caedibacter sp.
AAAGATATTAAGCAATTATCAATCTCCTTTTAATGCCACAATAGTCGATAAGCTAAAAAATCAAGGCATGACACTGCTTGGTAAAACCAATATGGATGAGTTTGGTATGGGCTCAACCAATGAGCATAGTTTTTTTGGTGCTGCTAAAAACCCTTATGATTTGCATCATGTCCCAGGTGGTTCTTCTGGTGGTTCAGCCGCAGCAGTTGCCGCAGGGCTCACACCTTTTGCCACAGGCAGTGATACTGGCGGATCAGTAAGACAACCTGCTAGCTTCTGTGGTATTACAGGAATAAAGCCAAGCTATGGCACCTTGTCACGCTATGGTTTGGTAGCTTATGGCTCATCCTTTGATCAGGTTGGCGTATTGGCGCATTATGCGGAGGATTGTGCTTATTTATTGCAAGCGATGGCAGGCAAAGATGATAAAGATGGCACGAGTATCATAACTGATCCGAATTTCTTTACTAAATCATTACAGCAAGAAAATCTAACGAACCTGACCATTGGTATTGATGGGCAATTATTATCAAAGCTCTCAGCTGAAGCACAAGCACTATTTCAGGAATGTATTGCTATTTACCAAAAGCAAGGTGCGAAGATCAAAGACATTCAATTGCCGGATTTACAAGCGGCTGTGTCAAGCTATTATGTGTTGGCTCCTGCTGAAGCTGCCACGAACTTAGCACGCTTTGACGGGGTGCGTTACGGCTATCGCAGCGAGCATGCAAATACGTTAGATGAGCTGTATGTTAATAGTCGCACAGAAGGTTTTGGCGCCGAGGTCAAACGCCGCATTGTTATTGGTAACTATGTATTAGCCGCGAGTCAATACGATGCTTACTATCACAAAGCCCAACAGGTGCGTGCCAAATTAAAGCAAGATCTTGATATGATCTATCAAAATGTCGATATAATTTTACTGCCAACAGCTGCAACAACAGCACCCAAACTTGGTGCACAAAAAGATCCTGTAACAACTTATTTATCGGATATGTATACATTAATTGCTAATTTAACAGGGGCGCCTGCGATTTCATTTCCTATTGGACAGATTGGGCATATGCCATTTGGTGCGCAACTGATGACCAATAATTTCCAAGATCATTTATTATTGCAAGTAGCCTGTGCATTTCAACGTCAAACAGAGTTTCATTTACCACAGCAATTATTACAAGGAGTTGGTGTATGAGTTATGAAATGGTCATTGGGCTTGAGGTGCATGTTCAGCTTAAAACACAAGCCAAAATCTTCTCAAATGCGGCGACCCTTTATGGTCAAGAACCTAATTCACAGGTAAGCTTTCTTGATGTCGCCTTGCCAGGAACGCTGCCTGTTGTTAATAAGCAAGCAGTCGATATGGCAGTAATGTTTGGTCTAGCCGTTGATGCAACAATTTCAAAAAACAGCTTTTTTGCGCGCAAGAATTATTTTTATCCAGATTTACCCAAAGGCTATCAGATTAGTCAATCTAATAATCCAATTGTGCAAAATGGTCAGCTTGAGATTACAACAAATAAGGGTGTTAAAACCATTCGTATTGAGCGCGCCCATCTTGAGGAAGATGCGGGCAAATCAGTGCATGACTTTATTGGCGATCAAACTGGTTTAGATTATAACCGTGCTGGCACACCATTATTGGAAATTGTAACAC
Organism: Caedibacter sp.; assembly: GCA_020629575.1. GTDB lineage: Bacteria > Pseudomonadota > Gammaproteobacteria > Francisellales > Francisellaceae > Caedibacter. The sequence continues at coordinate 1,655 of JAHDDB010000042.1, forward strand.
ATCCTGATTTTCGTAGTGCCGAGGAGGTGATCTGTTATCTTAAAGACCTTCATCAACTGGTGCAGCATCTTGGGATTTGCGATGGTAATATGCAAGAAGGATCATTTCGCTGTGATGTTAATTTATCGATTCGTAAACTAGGTGAGGATCTTGGAACAAGAGCCGAGCTTAAGAATATTAATTCTTTCCGCTTTATCGAAAGTGCCATTCATTATGAGTATCAGCGTCAAGTCAATGTCCTTGACAAAGGTGGCATAATCACGCAAGAAACAAGGCTTTATGATCCGGATAATAATGAAACGCGCAGTATGCGCAGCAAGGAAAATGCCTTTGATTATCGCTATTTCCCTGATCCTGATTTATTACCTATTATTTTATCTAATGAAGAAATTGAAAGCATACATTCACAGATGCCACTATTGCCAAAAGTGCGCCGTGAAACTTATGCTAAGACGCTTAATGCCGATGAGGTGAACTTTTTAATGGATAACCCGCTAGTTGCGGATTACTATGATGCATTGGCAAAAAGCATTCCGGCAAAAACCGCATATAACTGGGTTGCCGTTGAGTTGCAAGCAGTGGTTAATCGTGCACAAAGTACATTTGATGCCAGACGTGTCCCTGTTCATATATTACTTGAGCTTATTGCATGCGTTGATAAGGATGAGGTTTCTTTAAAATCCGCCAAGACTGTACTACAAAACTATTATGATCAACCGCAGGAAATACAAAGCATTATTGATCAGCTCGGTGTGCGCCAAAGCAATGATCTAGGGTTGGTTGAAAGTTTGGTTGACGAGATACTTGCGCAAAACCCACAACAAGTGCAAGATTATCGCGCTGGAAATAAGAAGCTTTTGAGCTTCTTTGTTGGACAAATCATGAAAAATAGCAAAGGCAAGGCAAATCCTAAGCAAGTGAATGAAATATTGAATAAGAAGTTGAATGGATAACGTCATTAAGGATATAAATGTGCGTATAAAACACTGGATACTATTAGTCTTAATCATCGTTTTATTTGTGGTATTGGTGCTATGATGCGTATTTTTTCTAAACTTACCTTAATTGTGATCTGTGTTGCATTAGGCGCTAGTGGCGCTTGGTTTTATCGGCATTACACTGCGAATGATAATGCAAAATTCTACCCAAGTATCTCCCAAGTCAAAACGATTAGCCAACTAGCGAGTCTGCGCTTAGAGCTTAGCCAAATTGAGCAGTTTGAAGATAAGGGTTGGTTGGTTGATACTCGAGCATCTTATTATATTTATGCTTCGGTTTTATTGGGTAGTAATCTTGAACATATGCAAATCAATATCGATAAAACACGCAAAATACTAACAATCAAACTACCTTTACCAACTGTGTTGAGTATTGAGATTAACCATCAACACTCACACTTGATTACCAAACAAGACTATACCTTTGGTGTCATTCCACGTTTAGGGGTGATCAATACCGATCCTAAAGATCAAGTGCCAGATAAAGCTTATTTGCTGGCACAGCAATCAATGCGTCAATTGGCAATGAGTGATCAATATATCGCGCAAGCACAAATGCAAGTTGCCAAGATATTACAAGAAATGTATCAACCATTTGACTGGAAAGTTAAAATCAAATGGTGCCAAGGTGAAGTATGTCCTTAAAACAAAAAACTCTAAAACGCCACATCATCAAAACATTTATCATTTATGTCATTTTATATGGCTTGATTGCCGCATTAAGCGCATGGATTCCTTTTATGGGCTTTGGTGTGTTGCTTGGTGGTATCTCAATTGTAATCGCAGCAATTATTGTAGCCACATTGCGTGTTATTGATCACTACCATGCTAAAGACTATAGGATTGGAATCAAAAAATTTGCTATTGCTATTGTGATCTTGGTGCTAATTGATGTTATATACACCCTGATTGTTACCATAAATTGGAGTTAATTTATAATGGACAAACAAACGATATTAATTACTGGCTGCTCACATGGCGGCATTGGTTACGCCACAGCGAAATACTTAAAAACACAAGGTTATCGTGTCTTTGCCTCTGCTAGGAAGCCTGAGGACGTTGAAAAACTCACTGCTGAAGGCTTTGAAACTTACTTAATTGATGTGTTAGATGATGCTCAGATAGATGCTGCATTGTCTGATATTCTGCAAAAAACAGGGGGTACATTAGATGTATTGTTTAATAATGCAGGTTTCTCACAAGCTGGTGCCTTAGAGGATATCCCCACAAAACATATCAAAGAGCAGTTTGATACTAACTTCTTTGCACTTCATAATCTCACATGCAAAGCGCTTAAAATTATGCGTAAGCAAGGTTATGGTAAGATTATTCAGCATGGCTCTGTCTTAGGGTTAGTATCACTTAAATATCGAGGGGCATATAATGCGAGTAAATATGCCATTGAAGGCTTAGTGGATACGATGCGTCAAGAATTAAGAGGTTCTAATATCCACATGACCATACTTAATACCGGACCAGTGACCAGTAGAATTCGAGAAAACTCGATGAAAACCGTTAAAAATATTGAGCTTAAAAACTCGGTGCATTTAAGTGATTATAAAAAACTGATGTCAGGTAATCATAAACCTGTACCATTTAACGAAGAAGCAATTTCTGTGGCCAAGGTTGTTGAGAAGGTTCTAAAAGCGAAAAATCCCGCACCACGTTATAGCATCACCAGGTTTACTAGTATTGCTAAACTCTTGAAATGGATGTTATCCAGTCGCGCACTTGAGCGCGTGTTAAGCAGATTTTAATAAAGGAATGCCATCGATGTCACCACAACGCGCTTTCTTGCTTAACTGCATACGTCACCCGAGTATTTTATATTTCTGTATTTTGCCGGTATATGTCCCTATTCGCGCTTTAGCAGAAAGCATCTCTAGCTTTAACCAAGTTTTTAAAGATGACTTTGAACGTTTATATTTCTTCTCGGATATGTTGATTATTGGCGCGATTTTAGGGCTCATTACTTGGCTTACCGTCATGCTAACAGAAAAGCTTGTTAAAGACGTCAAACAAAAATCAGACGCCTTAACAATGGTTGGATTTTTCTGTCCATTTTTATTGATGCTAACCACTTATATTTTACTCTCTGGACGTTTTGGCGGTGGTGTACTGTACATGACGATGGGGGTGCATTTCTTTTTACTATCGTATCTTGGTAATCAAGTTGTGTTACATACTAAACGTTATCAACTTGTCGCAGAAAACTCACTTTCCAATGAGATCAAAAACAACTTGATGTCATTTATCGTCAATACCCTTGGGATTATCGTCACCATTTTGTTTGTTAGCTTCTCTTTTTTCAATCTGCTGTTACCCTTTACCTTGGTAACTTCAATTTGTGGTGCTGTTTTTTACTATTTCCGTTTTGTGCGTAGCATTGAAAGTTTTAATATACAGGTATTTTTAAAATGCCTATTATCGTTTGCGATAGGTGCATTATTAGCGCTGTTGTGTGGTGCGTTAATGTATCGTTGGCATAATATCGCTGACGCACTTGTCATTATCATTATTGCTTTTCTAAGTGTTGCCATTGCGATCAAAACCAAGCCACGCTATGTCATGCTCTGTATCAATGGCGCAAGTCAATACAGCATTGTTATTTATGTGTTGATGTCATCGGTACTGTTGTTTTTATTCAACGACCAACTTTCACAGATCTATCAAGCAGTTTATCCGCTAGAGCCTGTATTTTCATTAATTGTTGTAATCATTGGATTGCGTCTTATTTTGCGCAAGAAAAGCCAAACAACTGATGCCACTATCCGCCAGAATATCTTTTTATTTGGCATGTTGATGTTGCCGCTATTGTGGTGCTTTTACACCATTGGTTCAGCCAATATAGCTTGGGTGTTACTTGCTGTTATTGTCTTTTTTATTATTTATGCGATTGTCGAATACGTCGTCATGTTTAACCTAAGACAAATCATTTTTACCAATCAATATTCAAACCAAACAAATACCCTCTTAAGCACCTATCTTAATATCTTATATCAAGGGTTTATTCCGGTGATTTACTTAAGCATTGCCTCATTGCTGCATCGTTGCTCAGTGATGGCTTTTAAAGAGGTGTTGTTGTCTAGCCTGCTTATTCTTGTGCTATTGGTGATCATATTTAATTTCATCACACAGCTCACGTTACGAAAGTGCTAATGCATACGTTGACAACACGCTTGATTTAGCCAGAATGAAATTGCTCTTAAAAATCTAAGGAATATTTATGAAAGAAGTTGTACAAACCAATAATGCACCTCAAGCAATAGGTCCTTATGTGCAAGCAGTTAAGATCAATGGCATACTCTATACCTCAGGACAAATTGCCTTAAATCCCAACGGCGAATTAGTTCAAGGTGATATCAAAGTGCAAGCAAAACAAGTCATGCAAAACTTAAAAGCCGTTGTCGAAGCCGCTGGTAGCAGCATGGATAAACTGATCAAGACCACTTGTTTTATTAAAAACATGGATGACTTTGCTGCTTTTAATGAGGTTTATGCATCATTTTTTCAAGGGATTATACCACCGGCACGCTCATGTGTTGAAGTCGCTCGCTTACCCAAAGATGTATTAATTGAAGTTGAGGCAATTGCTGAGGTTTAATCAATTGACTTTCTTTTTACTTCACTCAATCCATCTAATATTCAATTAAAGTTACTCATATCTAGAATGCATTACAATCAATATCACGTATTTATTACGCGTTACTTGCTATTTGTTATACTCTATACTGCCCATGGAAACATCAAGATAGGACCTAAATATGCCAAATATAACGCCACAACCAAAATCACTTGCCTTAAGTATTCTCTTAAGCTTAGGTGCTTTTAGCTATGCAATGAGTACCCCGCAGCCAATTGACTGTATTAGCGCCAACATCAACATTGATCAACCCGATGTAGCTGCATATTACAAAGCCGTTGAGATTCAATTTACCAACCACTGTGGTAAGCCTGTTAATCTCAAAAATGCGTTGGTACAGTTTAAAGCTAATAGCACAGTGCAAAATGTTTGGGGTACTTGGAATTTTGTAAACTCCGATTCAAACCCACCAAGTAACCATAATGACTTAGTGAGTTTCACCATTGCCAAAAACAAAGATGAAACCTTAAATATTAATCAATCATTTTCTGTTCAATTTGGATTGAACTTCCCATTAGCTGAATTAGCTAAAATCACTGACGCACAGATTTTTAGCAATGACGCTCCAGTAAGTGAAAATGGGAAAATAAGGTTTACCTTTAAATCCAACGCCCAACTTCAAGGTGCATCCAAAGTGACGCTTAGCCTTGCTGGAGAGCCGATCAGAACGCTAAATAATAGCAATTGGACAGCCGATCAAACCAGCTTAATTGATCATCTAGATTATGGTAACTATACCTTGAATGCCAACAAGATTGGCAATTGCACCGCCGTATTCTCACCAAGCAATGCTTTAACCATTAATAATGACAATATCAACTCGCTAAGTTTAAGTTATCAATGTACAACGCCTAGCGAACAAGGAAGCATCAAAGTTTCCCTACCGTCAGCTCCTTTAAGCGGCATTGGCAATCATACAACAGTAACGCTTACACACGATGGGCAAGCACAAACTAAAGTGCTTAACTGGAATAGTAGTTATACTTTTCAATCGCTAAGTTATGGTGATTACACATTACAATTTCAGTCTGTTAGCGATGGTAAAAACGTTGCCAATGCCACTGATCAATATGTTAGTATTAGCCAAAATCAGCAGCAGGTTAGCGTGACACCTCACTACCAAGTTTCGCCACTTGCTACAGTTATTACACCTTTTACGGTCACTAGCGATCATAAAACCACCTTAGCACTCACGCTAAAAGATAATAACTACAAAACCACATTCAATTTCACGCGTCAAATCTCATCAGGCAACTCCACACAAACCCTTGAGCTTCCTGCCAATGACAGTTTCACTTTGTCAGTTAATGCCGCAAGTGGTAGCGCTAGCGTTGATAAAACCCAGTTCAATACCTCTTCAGGCACCCAACAAAATGCCTTTAATGTCAATATTGTCAATCAACAGTCAAACTACGGGAAAATCACTTATCACGTTGGGTTCCCAGTGAGTGATTATGCGCACAGTGCAGAATCAATTGATCTTAGTGACTCTAAATTTGCACCACTGATATTATCTAATTATGTTGCGGGAGAGTTGCTAAATTATATGATAAAAGCACGTTATCCACAGTGGTCTATTGATAAGGACTATATCGCTGGATCTTTATTTGCACAACTTCTGCAGGAGAATATCAGTACTAGTAACTATCCCGGTGGATTGTTTATCAATAATGAAACAGCGCGAAAACAATTACTTAACGCAGGTCAAGGCGGACCATATCAACTCAATGACTACTCCAAACGCCTACCCAGCGTTGATGTTCCTGGATCCCTTGGACTCATTAACTATACAGTTCTACAGAAATCTTTAGGCTATAGCATTGCATCGCAAGACAATGGCGCGCAAACTGGCTCAACAGGACCTGAAACACTTGATAATATCTATTTTGGTCCACTTGCAGCGGCTTATTTTCATTTAAATGATATAAATCGCATTGAGGTCAATAACAGCACAACGTGGGGACCACAAGCACATAGCTGGAGAAAATGTGTACAAGCATTAAACGCCAATCAATTTGCCTATTTTGATATGGTTCTTAATGCGGCGTATAATGCAGGGACTTACTCCGATATTCTAGGCACGCTCATTGATCTTTGTGCGTATCCACAAGAATTAAGCCAGTATTTGCCCAACTTGGCAAACTTCAGCTTAAATGACAGCGCGTATATCAATGCTTTCCAACTACCTACGCTAGCAGATGACTACAAACCAAAAAGCCTACCACAGTGGTATAAAGGCACGACATTCATTCTTTATCCGCGACAAGTCCAATACTACATTGATCAACTAACTAACAGCAATCAAAAGTTGGCACAATATGGCTTGCAAGTTAACAACTCTTTCGCTTTTAGTATTGCACAATTACAAAAAGTCTTTGCGGAAAGTATGCACACATTAGCCTATGGTAAAACGGCGAGTGACTATCAATTTATCAATATTGACAGTGCTAATGCAGCATTTACAAAAAGCATAGAGCAGAATGGGGTATCAAGTGCCATGATTCTGAACTTAAACAACAGCAATGATCGCCAGCAAATGTATCAGCTGCTGCATGATGCTTTTGCCTCATTAGAGCAAACACTAGGGTTTAAGTTTAATGCCACAACTGAAGAAAACTTTAACCAAGTGTGATCATTCGCTCGCTACGTAATGACCTATAAAAAAGCATCTCGCCCCTTGTGGGATTGCTCGTGCAGCTTAAGCTGCGCGGGTGAGGGGGATTAAAGTACGGCTTACTCTTGATTCATGATTATGCATGCAGATTCGCCATTGAAATAATTTGCTTGCGTGCAAGCCATATGCCAAGGGTGACAATACAGCCAAGAATAAAACTTAATAAAAACAATATCTCCCAGCCGTAGCTTGCTTGAACATTACCCGCTAATGGTCCTACCAATACACGCCCCAATGAGTCGATCGAGCTTAATACTGCAAATTGTGTTGCGGAAAAGCTTTTATTTACAAGACTCATGATCATTGCAACTAATACGGCAGTGCCCATCGCGCCGACCATATATTCAACTGCGACAGAGATGACCATTAAATAATAATTCTTCCCTTCAAATGCTAGCCACATATACATCAAGTTTGCCGCTGCCATCATAAAGCTAAATACTAAAAACGTGCGAAACAAACCAAATCCTTTGGCTAACATGCCACCTAATACTAGACCAATGAAGGTAAATATTAAGGCATTGGTTTTATACGATACGGCAATCGTGACCTTATCAAAGCCAAGCTCGGCAAAGAAGACTGTATTAAGTGAAAATGCCAGTGCATCACTAAATTTGTAGAAAATAATAATCAACAGCACAACAACCGCTACAGCAAAGCTGCGACGGGTAAAGAAATCATAAAATGGCAGAATAACCGCATCGGCAAATGTTTTCGGGCGATTATCTACCGAGGCTTCTTTCGCTAAAAAAGTGCCGATCATTGCCACTGCAAAAAATGGAATCAATGCAAATATACCGGTTTGCCAATTGTTATCAAAGTATTTAACCATGATTAATAGAAAAGCACCCGTGACCATCATCGCCACACGATAGCCTAATACTGAGATAGAGCTACCTAATGCACGTTCATCTTCATCTAATACTTCTGTTTGGTAGGCATTAATCGCAATATCTTGAGTTGCCGAGAAAAAGCAAATTGCCAAGGCAATACCCGCGATAATTAATGGTGATTGTGCAGGTGAGAATTGACTCAGTAAAAACACACAGACAATTAATAATAATTGCATTAAGAAAATCCAACTTTTGCGTCTGCCAAGGAATTTAAGGTTTACCTGATCAATCACAGGCGACCATAGATACTTTACCGTATATGGCAACGCCACTAACGTTAGTAAACCAATATCTTTAATGCTAATTCCAGCTTCGTGATACCAATAGGTTAGTGATGATGCTGTAAGCATTAACGGCAATCCTGACGAGTAGCCTAAAATAAACATCACTAACATTTTCCGATTTTTAAATAAACCGGCAATACTGTCTATGGTTGCGGCTTTTAGTTGTTGTGAAAAGCTACTCATTCGTTATCCAGCCATTACTTAAAAGCCTTGTGTTATTTTGATTGTTAACAAACTTTGTTTGACCTTGCTTCAAAACTTCAAGTATAACGTTATATGTCAATATAGGTGAAAAATTAAGCCATTTTATATTCACAGTCATATCCTTTGCTTATTTTATTAAACAATATATCGAAGCCAGTCTGTAAAAGATACTTTTTAGGGGGTATTTCATAAGCGTCTTTAGGCTGACCGGAGTATGCAAGCGTTTTTATCGATTCAAGCAGTGCTTCAATCTTAATACATTTTGATAGACTAACCACTGTTCCAGCAGATAGCTTAGTACTTATCATGCTTGTTCTGGATGGAAATTCAGAGCACGGTCAGTCAATCGGCTCAGGGTTACCTGAAAGAACCGTCAACACCTTGATGGATTATAATGTTCCCCATATTATCGGCTAACATTCGAATTTCCAATAAATATTAAAAAAATTCATCATTAAAGTTATTATAAATAACAAATTACATTATTTTTAAATAATTATAAGCAATTATATTAAGCGATAGTTTGCACGGAAGTGTTAGCTATATTTTGTTGTACATAAAATTTGGAGGAATCAATGAAAAAAGTAATGTTAAGCGCTTTAGTTGTCTCTGGTTTAATGTCGTCATTTGTTTTTGCTGATGATATTCTTGCAGGCAATGAGGAGGTTGTAATCAATGTTCAAAATAATACGGGAACAATATTTAAGCTTTACAGAAAGAATGTTTCGCCGTGGAATGCTAAATGCAAGGTTCATTTAAAAGGGAATGAAAATAATTTTATTGAAGATGGCTATTCTTTGAAACCTAACCAGAAGGTCGAGCTTGTTGCTCATAAAGAGATGTCAAATCATGCAAAATATCAATGTGAATTTGATTTAAGAGGGGTAGACCATGAAGGTTATGAGGTTAATTATCAATTTATGATTATTAGTAAACGTGCTCAAAACCAATATCATCTTAGCTATGATTTTGATATTGATTCCGGATATCCTTATATTGCAACCCCTATAGCAGGTAAATCTGGTTCCAATGTAACGCTTTCAACTGAAGATAGATAAAGTTTGAAAATAAATATCCCTTATATCGCTATTAGTTCTTTCAATTTCACAGTCTGGCTCTAATTTCATACAATTCTGCTAAATTATTTTTTAGGAGTTACAGATGAAATTACGTTCTATTTTTTTAGTGTCAAGTTTGGTATTAAGTTCGGGTACAGTGTTTGGGCATGGTGCTTTGTCCTTTCCAGAGAGTAGACAATGGCTTTGTGCAAGCGCTAATGGTGCTGATTGGAATGGTAAAAGTGGAGTAGCAGTTTGTGATCCAAATTTGTTTCCACTTGAGGGTGATGCAGAAGATGGTGATCAAAGAACTACTTGGCATCGGGTTTATTCTGATTGGAGTGGTATTGCGCAAGGTGCCGCAGCTGGCTGGTCCGATGATGCTTCTGCCGATGATCCAAGGGCGAAACATATCGCTATAATGGGAGGTGAAACAGCACCTATTTGTTCAGCAAATGTCCATAAGTTTAGAGCATTAGATGAAACATTATGGGCGCAAGACCAAGGGGATAATGTTTATCCTGTCAATATAAGCTCGGGTGATAATACATTCACTTATGCTGTAAGCGCGCCGCACAAAACATATGGCAAGGGCTATATTGATATTTATATTACCAAAGATAGCTGGAACCCAAATAAAGCGTTAACTTGGCAAGATTTGGAGCCAAAGCCAATTTGTCACCATGTACCGCCGACAGCTAATACGCCTTTGCAAGTTACATCCATACCTGGAGGCATTGGATATGAGGACTTCCGTTGCCCTATTCCAGAATCTAAATCAGGTCAACATATCTTGTATGCCGTGTGGCAAAGAGATGACAGTGCTGAAGCTTTTTATTCATGTTCAGATGTGGTCATTGATGCGAGCATACCTCCTGCTCCAGAAAAAAAATGGGAAGTAATAGGAAGTGAATCAGATGAGACAAGATTACCCAATCTCAATGTGTCCATTGATGATACACTATCTTTAGAGGTGTGTGTTGACGATATGCACAATCATTGTGCCGTGACTACATTTAAGCCAAACGAAGCAGTTTTGGCTCATAATTGGCAGCAAGAACTAGCCAAAATATTTAATTGTGATAATGATTATAAGCATGATGTACAGATAGGTATACTAAGTGCAGATGGTGAAAATGTCGAAACAACATCACCGTCAGGCTATTATGTATATCAATTAAAATCTTCATCAGTAAACTATCAATGGCGTATTCAACATCATGCGGTAACGCCAGAACCAATTGAAAGTGTGTGGACCCCACTTTTAGGTAATGAGGGTAGTGCTGTTTTTGGTGCTCAATCAGAAAGTAGTTATAAACTAAATGATCAGCTTAACTTTAGATTATGGCGCAGTGATATCTTTGATTCTGGGCGCTTAGGCGGTTACAAAGAAGCGATTGAAGTGCCAATGGTGATTGATAATTTAGCAACATGGAAGTCACAGTACATTACTAAATTAAATGATGAGTTGCAGGCATATGGTATTGTGATTGGTGTCTTACAAGATGATGATACGGTTAAGCCGGTTGAAGGTGGCGTTAATATGGTTTATATCAATACGGAGATCGAGCAGAGTAATCATATTGAGTACACTTGGCTTTTGGAGAATAAAGGACAGGTCTCACCTGAGCCAACACCGGATTTGCCAGAATGGCCAAATGGTATTGGCAGTTATCAGATTGGCAGTAAAGTCATCAGAAATGGTGTAACCTATACCTGTACTGGGCATGAAGGATGGTGTAATCAAAATGCCTATGATCCAGCAGGAGTATTTGGCGATGGCACTTGGACTAAAGATTGATTAAATAAGATTTTAAATGTTTACATCTAAACTGCCTCAGTATTAGTTTCGCCGGTACGAATACGAATAACCTCCTCAAGATGGGTGATGGTGATTTTGCCGGCACCAATTTTATTTGCTTGATTTATTTTGATAATCCATTCGACAAAATCTTCTTTTTGCTCATCTTTGCAAATAACTTCTATTTTAATCTTTGGCAAAAAATCAACAGCATATTCAGCGCCTCGATAAAGCTCAGTATGACCCAGTTGACGTCCAAAGCCTTTAATTTCAGTGATAGTAATGCCCGTTGCACCAGCCCTTAATAGGGCTTCACGTGTGCGATCAAGTAAATGTGGTTTGATATAGGCTGTAATTAGCTTCATGCTCGAATTGATTTGTCAATTTAGCTGTCTATGCTACATTATGCACTATCTATTAGTAAAGCATTTAAGTGATTGAGCATGAAACTAAACAATAAAATAATCGATGATGTTGCCAGTAAGATTTCCAATGGCATTCCAAGTGGCTTAAAAACAGCGGCGAGTGAGTTTGAAAATAACTGCAAAAATGTTTTAAAAGCAAGCTTTGAAAAGTTGGATCTCGTCACGCGTGAGGAGTTTGATATCCAAAAAGAAGTGTTAGCAAAAACACGTTTAAAGCTTGAGGTGCTTGAGAAAAAAGTTGATGAGCTTATTGCTAAGCAAGGGAATAAGTAGCTGTTATGTCGCTAGCTACGGTCTTTAGCCGCGCACAGTTGGGGGTGAATGCACCACAAGTAACTGTGGAAGTGCATTTATCGCATGGATTGCCGAGTTTGTCGATCGTAGGTTTACCGGAAGCAGCTGTTAAAGAGAGTAAAGATCGCGTTAGAAGTGCGATTATTAATTCAGGATTTCAATTTCCAAGTAAACGCATTACCATTAATCTCGCCCCTGCCGATTTGCCCAAGGAAGGTGGGCGCTACGATTTACCGATTGCTATTGGTATTTTAATTGCGTCTCAACAAGTTATAGCACCTGATATTGAGGACTATGAATTTGCTGCTGAGCTATCCTTAAGTGGCAAATTAAGACCTGTGAAAGGAATCTTACCGTTTGCCATTCAGAGCCTAAAGCATCAACGTAATCTTATCATTGCGGTCAAAAATGAAAGTGAAGTTGCCTTGTTACCAGATCTTCATGCCTATGCAGCCAGCTCTGACGCATAAGGATATACTCTCGCTGAAATTTTTAAATAAGGCAT
>JAHDDB010000043.1 GCA_020629575.1 Caedibacter sp.
AAAGTAGCATAAGTGATCTGTGTCTTTTGGCATCCAATGATAATCATTTTTGCATCAACGCCTCATTAGCTCCTAATGCCATTGCGGTTCAAACAGTTGGTGAGATAACCCCTGCGCAGTTTATCCCTAATCTGCCTTATGGCGGTGACAGCTTTGCCTTAAGTTTCAAGGGGAACTATTTACAAGCGCCTAACAGTGATCCCAAAGCCAATTTTAGCATCTCTGGACATGGCTTGTTCTTTGCGAGCAACACCTCATGGTTTAAGCAACTGCAACAGATTGTGCCGATTCATCAGTTATCCTACACTACCAACCTCAATACAGATCTATCACTTCAAGACCAAAAGCTCATATTAAACAGCAATATTTCCTTTCCGCAAAATACACTGGCACTTAAGCTTAATAGTGATAATTTTGATTTATATAATTTGAGCAAAGCAAAATTAACTGGCGCGCTTGAGCTGTCATCAACACGCCTTGATTGGATCAGTAATTTTATCCCACAATTCCCAACGTTAATTAATAAAGGTGATTTAAATAGCCGCTTGCAAGTCACTGGCACGTTGTTTGACCCGCACGTTGATGGTGATATTGCACTTAAAGATGCACAAATTGAGTTACTGCCATTAAATACCACCTTAGATGATATCAACGCCAATATCCTGATACGCAATCCACTGAATGCTAAGATTAATCTCACTGCCAATATGCAGCAGTCACCATTAACCGTTAATGGGTTTGTCGATCTGCACGGTGCCTCACCAAATACCAATATTAATATCAATGGCAAAAAACTGTTAGTGCTTAACACGCCTGATATGGAAGTCACTGTAAGCCCTACTTTAAACTTTAGCCAAAACAATGGCAGTAGTAGCTTAAGTGGCAATATCTTTATCGATAAATTGATTGTTAATCTTGCTGATATGAAAAGCAGTAGTCTACAAAACACCATTCAAAACGATGTTGTCTATGTCAACAATAGTAATTAAGCAATACAAACACAAAAAAGCACGCCGTTTAGCATGGATCTCAATATCGATATGGGTAAAAATGCCCATATCTCAGGGCTTGGAATTGATACTAATATTCAAGGCAAGTTAAATATCATTAGCCAACCGAACCAACCAATGCTTGGCGTTGGTACGCTGCAACCAGTTAATGGCGTATTTAGCGCTTATGGTAAGACCTTTAGTGTAGACCCTAAATCAACTATTCAATTTAATAACTCGCCAGTTGGTAATCCGATGCTGGTAATTACCACATTTTACAATATCCCAACCTCTGTCAAGCTGACGCAATCAAACGCACCTGACACCATCGGCATTGAAATCACTGGCATGGCAAATAATCCAAAAATACAACTGTTCTCAGATCCGAGCATGTCTCAAACAGATATTCTTTCTTATATCTTATTTGGTCAAGTACTCAATAATGCCAATAGCAGCCAAACATCATCTGATGCGTTATCGCAAGCAGCACTTTTAATTGCGATTAACGAAGGGGGTAGCGGGGTCATCGATGAGCTCAAAGATAAACTCTCTCTTGCTGAGTTTTCACTTGGCAACTTAAGCAACAACCCAACCAATACCACAAACAACACAACAACAGGGCAAAACAATACGGCAGTTTTCATTGGCAAACAAGTAACTTCAAGACTTTATCTAAGCTACGGTGTTGGGGTATTTACCGGTGAGCAGCAAGGGATTGCTACCTTCTCACTTACCCCGCAATGGAAGCTCAAAGGTGAGATAACAAGCTTTGACCGAGGTGGGGACATTCTTTATCAAACACATTCTGAAAACTAAAAAATAACTATCCATTCTCTGTCAATATGTCTATGCTTAGCACAAATTATTCAATGTTTGTAAATATCGATGTCATTCTCCTCATTAGGTTTAAGCACTGCCATTTTAAATGCGCTGACAGAACAAGGTTATAAATCACCGTCTCCCATCCAACAAAAGGCCATCCCAGCGGTCTTAAGCGGGCGTGATGTGCTTGCTGCAGCACAAACCGGCACGGGTAAAACTGCAGCCTTCACCTTGCCTATTTTAGAAATGTTAGCACAAGGACCACAATCAACAGCCAATCAAACGCATGCCCTTATCTTAACGCCAACACGCGAGCTTGCCGCCCAAATAGATGCAAATATTCAAGCGTATAGCACGAACTTACACTTGCGCTCTTGTGTGGTCTTTGGCGGAGTTAAAATCAATCCACAAATGATGCGCTTACGTAAGGGTGCTGATATTCTGGTGGCAACGCCTGGGCGGTTACTTGATTTATATGAGCAAAATGCCATACGTTTTGATCGCTTGAAATTTTTAGTCCTTGATGAAGCCGATCGCATGCTCGATATGGGTTTTATACATGCCATTCGCAAAATTCTAACACTTATACCCAAAAAGCGCCAAAACTTGATGTTCTCAGCAACCTTTAGCCCTGAGATCAAAGAGCTTGCTAAATCTATTGTCCATAACCCTTTAGAAATCTCAGTAAGCCCACCGAATCAAGCAGCACCCAAAGTCAAACATTGGATCGCTCCGGTTGATAAAAAACAAAAAACTAACTTACTCATCAAACTCATTAAAACCCATAATTGGGCACAAGTCTTGGTTTTTTCACGCACTAAACATGGTGCCAATCATCTTGTTGGTAAACTCGAAAAAGCGAATATCAAGAGTGCTGCGATTCATGGCAATAAAAGCCAAGGCGCACGCACCAAAGCATTAAGTGATTTTAAAAACAATGAAGTACAAGTATTAGTGGCAACAGATATCGCTGCTCGTGGCTTGGATATCAGTCAATTGCCTTGCGTGATCAACTTTGATTTACCGAATGTGCCGGAAGATTACGTCCATCGCATTGGACGCACAGGACGCGCGGGCGCTACAGGAGAGGCGATTTCTTTGGTCAGTGCCGATGATTTCCCACAGTTAGCCGATATTGAGAGACTCTTAAAAAGAGCGCTCGAGCGCGTTATTATTGATGACTTTGATCCGGTACACAGCCTACCGCAATCTAATCCGCATAATTATAAAACCATCAAGAAAGTAACACCTAAAAAGCCAAAGATTGAACATCGCGATGGACAAAATGCCAAGCGTCATCCTAAGGGTAATCGTCAAAGACAAAATCGCTCCGGTAGCAGGTGATCAATTGAATATTGCTCATACTCCTTGCCATCGTTATTAAATAGGTGAATAGCAACATCATTATCAAAAAACTCCGCCATGACTTGTCGACAAGCACCGCATGGTGTCACCGGCTTTTTGGCATCCGCTGTAACATAGATCGCTTTAAAATCGCCTTTACGCGCACCACTGGCAACCGCCGCATTAATTGCCACCATTTCAGCACATGAACCCACGGGAAAGCTTGCGTTTTCAACGTTGACACCCTCGTAAGCATCACCGTTTTTAAGCTCAACCACTGCAGCAACACTAAAATTTGAATACGGCGCATAAGCACGCTTTTTTAATACTTGCAGCTTTCTAAATACTTCGTTTATTTCACGCATTCACAACTCGCTTAATAGGTTAACGCTGATTCTGTCAGTGCTGTGACAATCTTCTGCGTAATCTCTTTACTGCCTATACTTGTAGCACCACCCGCAATATCCGCGGTTCTAAAACCTTGTGCTAAGACTTGATCAATTGCCTGATCAATCGCTATCGCCTCCTCATGCATGCCAAATGAATAAGATAACATAAGTGCTGCTGATAGAATCTGCGCAATCGGATTAGCAATATCTTTACCTATAATATCAAAGGCTGAACCTCCTGCCGGCTCATATAAGCCAAAGCCTTCTTTATTCAAGCTAATCGATGGTACAAGCCCTAAAGAACCAGGCAACACCGATGCTAGATCCGATAAGATATCACCAAATAAATTACCCGTTACAATCACATCAAATTGCGCAGGGTTCAACACTAGCTGCATTGCTGCATTATCAACATACATGTGCTTTAAGGTAACATCTGGGAAGTTTTTCGCTTCTTCATTAGCGATATCACGCCAAAGTCTTGAGGTATCTAATACATTGGCTTTATCAATAGAGGTCAAGATCTTGCGTCTTTCACTAGCGCGCTTAAAGGCAGCTCTGACAATATGTCGAATCGTCTGCTCATCATACTCGGCCACATCCGTAGCACAACGGATACCCTCTTTATTGACAAAGCGCTTATGCTCACCAAAATAAATATCTCCTGACAACTCACGAAAGATCTCAATATCAGCACCATTGACAATGCGTTCATTCTTGATAGGGCTATTATCTTTTAATGCCGGAAACATTTTAATTGGACGAATATTCACCCCAAAATCAAACGTTTTGCGTAAGGCTAAAATGCTTTTGGCTTCACAACCTTGCCATTTAGGATCATTTTGCGCATCAACTGGACCGCCCACTGAACCAAATAAAATGGCATTTGCAGATTTGCAAATTTCAATGGTTTGTTCAGGGCAATGCTCAGCATAAACATCAAAGGCAGCACCACCAATTAGAGCTTCTTTATACGTGAATTCGTGGTTGTATTTATTAGCAACTGCATCTAACACATCAATGGCACATGCCATTACTTCAGGACCGATACCATCCCCTGCTAAAATTGCGATTGTTTTCTTCATTTTTTAAGCACCTTCTACTTATCTATAATTCACCATTCCATAACCGCTGTAAGAATATTTGCCAAGGCAGAATTAAAATTCCACTTGGTAAAGCTCTACCACCTAGCAAATTTGCTCCCGAGGTAAAGGTAAATTTATTTTTCTTTCATACATAAAAATCTCACTATTACGGAGTTAACCCCCATAAAGGATAACTTATCCGGAATAAAAAGAAAGTCACATCTAAAACACTGTCCATATAAGCGAAATCAAACCTTGTTTTTTCAAGCCACAACGATTCTTCAAGAGTTTGTAATTTTTTGTTTAGTTCAATCATAAATTCATCCACCCCTATTTAGAATGTCTAGAATAAATTCAACTCTTTTAATCAGAGTGTCGTATGGCAACTCAACAAGCTTATAGCCCAATTGTTGATATGCTACTCTAAGGTTTTCACCAAAATCACATGTCTGATCAAATGTCAGCTTACGCTCATCATCATTTTTAAAAATTTCAGCCCATGATGGCGCAAAAAATACTTTTTGATTATAGCGATATAATTCAGCCGCTCTCATTTCAGCACCCGAAGCTAAGTCAAAGCACTGTGAATAAGCGATTAGATCTGGAATACCCCGATCAAAAATGGTTAACGCATCACTATGTAAAGCCGCCTCATATTGTTGAAGTGCACGAGATAGCATAAGCTCTTTAAATAAAAAAGGATTTTTATCGTAAAGCCCCTGACCATTAACCTTCCTTTGTTGAGCAATAATCGCTCTGGCAGGCTCATCAACACAAGCCACTCCTTCCTTCGATAACAGCTTAAGTAAAGAGCTTTTACCACTTCCAGGTGCCCCAGTGAGAATAAAAGCTTTTTCATTTTTGATCATAATGTTCTCTCTAGCCTACTGAAATAATAACACCCAAGTTATAGTACTCAATATCCTGCTTTATCTTGCAGTCGTCCTCCATTTCAACTGTTGCATTTTTTGCAACAGTTGAATGTCTATCTAATTCATTACTCACAGTATCACTCCAAATATCTGATGATAGCCAGTTACTTTTCAAACCGACTAATCTCCTGATCTTTAGACAATAAATAACCCATATCATCTTGACCTTGAAGTAAACATTCTTTGCGAAAAGGATCATAATCAAAATGATAAGATACCCCATCTACGGTAATGGTTTGTGTCGCTAAATCAACGGTTATATCAAGATCTTCACTTTGTGCTTTTTCACACCATTTCTCTAATAGCTCGCCATCTAAGGCAATCAATAACAATCCGTTTTTAGCTGAGTTATTGAAAAAGATATCAGAAAAAGAAGGTGCTAAAATCACATCAACACCTGCTTGTTGTAATGCCCAAACGGCATGTTCTCTCGATGACCCACAGCCAAAGTTGTTACCACTAATAAGGATTCGAGCACCTTTAAATCGTGTTTGATTAAATACAAACTCTGGATCTGCTGATTTTAGACGGGTAAAAAGATGCTCGCCATAACCGGCTATCGTCGTTTGTGTTAAGTATTGTGCCGGAATAATCATATCGGTATCAACATCACTTAACCACATCGGAATTGCTTTACTTGTTAGCGTTTGAAATGCTTTCATGCCAATACTCCTTCTTGTTCTAACTGCGCCACACTACAAATCACCCCTTTAATCGCACTTGCGGCTACCGTTTGCGGTGAGGCCAAATGAGTAATGCTACCCGTCCCTTGACGACCGATGAAATTGCGATTTGAGGTACTGATACAGCGTTGTCCTGCTGGCACTTTATCATCATTCATCGCCAGACACATGGAACATCCTGGCATTCTAAAATCAGCACCTGCCTCGATAAATATCTTATCCAACCCTTCAGAAATCGCTTGCGCACGGACTTTCTCAGAGCCTGGCACGATATACATCGTTACCCCTTGCGCAATTTTATGTCCTCTTAATACAGTAGCGGCTGCACGCATATCTTCAATGCGTCCATTGGTGCAACTACCAACAAACGCCCATTGGATCGCTTTCCCCAAAACCGCTTCATTTTCACTAAATCCGGTATAGCGATAGGCTTCTTTAGCTAATTTTTGCTGATGCTTTGGAATGCTGTCTAAGCATGGAATGGATTCATTAATTGCCACGGCATGTTGTGGATTGATCCCCCACGTAACCATTGGCTGCAAGCCCTCAATATCAATTTCCACAACCTTATCATAGCTGGCGTTGTCATCACTTGTTAAGGTGCGCCATTTATTCACTGTCTTTTCCCAATGTTCAGCATCAGGTGCGTATTTGCGCCCTTTAAGATAATCAAAAGTTATCTCATCTGGCGCAATTAATCCGGCTCTGGCACCACACTCGATTGACATATTACATAAAGTCATTCGTGCTTCCATCGATAATGCTTTTATTGCATCACCGCTATACTCAATCACAAATCCAGTAGCACCACCTATGCCAATTTCAGCTATTAATTTCATCACAATATCTTTTGCTGTTGCATAACTTGACGGCTTACCTTTGAAGTGCACTTTCATCGTTTTAGGACGATATTGCAAAATACAATTTGTCGCCATGACATGTCCGACTTCGGAAGTACCAACACCAAACGCTAATGCGCCAAAGGCACCATGCGTTGAAGTGTGTGAATCACCACAGACAATCGTACTTCCCGGCCAAGTAAAGCCAAGCTCAGGCCCAATCACATGAACAATGCCTTGATATTGACTGTCAAAATCATATAGCTCAACACCAAATTCTTTGGCATTTTTACGCAACGTTTCTACTTGCGCCTTGGCAATGGGGTCATTCATCTGCGTGCGATCAATCGGTGAAGTAGAGATACTGTGATCTAAAGTCGCTACAATGGATTGTGGGTTACGCACAGGGATATTTAATTCACGCAACTTATCAAATGCTTGCGCTGAAGTAACCTCATGCATCAACATTCGATCGATATAAAAGATATCTGGAAAGCCTTTTTTGGACTCCACGACATGCTGATCCCATATTTTATCAATAATATTTTTAGCCATGAGACACCTCTTGTTGATTTGTTTGTGTCGATGTATTGTGCCTACGATAATTAGCATCTACATACATTTGATTCACCGCTTCGATAAATGCTTTTAGCGCTGATATCTCGATATCATGATCTTTGGCAATGCCTTTATAGGCATTATGATTTGGTGCGCTAACAATAATCGTCGCCTCTGAGCTTGAGCGCACACCCGCTTCTGTTAAAGACTTTGCATAATAATCTTTAACCTCAATGCCTGGAATGTATTTATCCGTCGCACTGAGCAATGCGGCAAGTGCCGAATTTTCACCTGCTAACTCAACTTTTAGATCCTCTTGATCGAAGAACTGCCCTGTTATCGTTACCGAGCTGCTATCCTCTGATTTACCATAAGCAATTTTACTTGCTTTAATCGGTGCACGGATTTTCTTATAGGCACTCAATAACTCAAGATCAGTTACCCCCTTGCGACGCTCGTGATAAATATCTTTGATCTGTTGAGCGACTTTCGCTTTTTCACGCTCCTCACAGACATAACCAAAGTCTTCGATAATTTTCTTAGCATGATTACCGCCAGATAATGGTCCAAACACAAAGGAAATCTCACTACCGATGGATTTTGGATCAAATGGCTGATAAGCCAATGGGTTATTCAAGATTGCATTGGTATGCCCACCTGAGGTATGTCGTGTTGCATTTAAGCCAACAATCGGTGAATGCGGCTGCTTAGGTAGCATTTTTTGGGCAATAAAATCCGAGACTTCTTTCAAGCCATTGATATTGATATTGGTGTAATAATGCACACCTTGTTGTTTGCCAAAAGCATCGATAAACATCACACACTGCTCTAATGCCGCATTACCCGCGCGTTCACCTACACCATTAATGCATGCTTCAACTTGACGTGCCGGACCATCAAAAACCGCATTCATTGAGTTCTCCAATGCTAAACCAAAATCATTATGGCAATGTGCCGACCAAATAATATCTTTATCAGGGAAAGCTTCTTTAATAATGCACGCGTGTTTTGTCATGTTTTTCACAAAATACTCATCACCTTCACGCTCACACGCCCCCCCGATTGTATCAGGACAGTTAATCACTGACACGCCGGCTTTTACTGCGGATTTAAACACTTCGGTAACATAGCCAAAACCATCTGCTAAACGCGAATAACCTTCAGCACTAAACTCGACCTCATAACCTTGATCGGTTGCAATCTTAATCAAACGATAGACGTCATCGATGTGTTTTTGCTCATCATTTTTATCTCCTAAACTTGCTTGCGCTAAGTTAGGATCAACCGGCAAATAAACGTGGATGCGCGCTTTACCAATAGCAAGTGACGGCTTTAACGCTTCCATCGTCTTTAAAACTTGCGCCTCTCTGAGCTGGCAAAGTCCAGCAATGACCATATTAGATTTCCGATTAGCCATACGCTCAGAAATTGTATGCACAATTTGGAAATCCAATTGGCTTGCCGAAGGAAAACCTGCTTCTAAGACATCGATATTCAGTGCATGCGCATAATCAGCATAAGCAATATTATCTTCAAAATTCATGCCCGCCCCTGGTGATTGCTGACCATCACGCAATGTGGTATCAAAAATATAAACACGTTGCTTATTATGTTGTTTGGTTTGTGTACTCATCGTTAACTCTCCTTCCTCAAAATAATTCTTTTATGGGCGTAGCTATATGCCCCTAGACGTAGGTTAAGGCGTCAAGCGCTTTAACGCCTTGAGTGATTTCGCTAAAACACTCCTTGATATGTTTAGTAACACGCTCAATTTCACCATGACCGGCAATTTTCTTGTCATCAATACTACGAATCGGTGTAATCTCGGCAGCCGTGCCACTGAAAAATGCTTCATCGGCGTTGATAATATCTTCAACCTTGAAATATTGCTCATGCACCGTATAACCCTGCTCCTTGGCAATTTGAATAATCATCCGTCGTGTAATACCATCTAAGATTGTACCCAAAGGTGTTGTAAAAATCTCATTATTCTTAACATAAAAGATATTTTGCGCCGCCCCTTCAGCAACATTGCCATCCGCATCCAATAGCAAAGACTCATGATAATGCGTGCCACGAATCTGCATACTGGCAAGCATACTATTGACATAATGACCTGATATTTTAGCGTCACATATCGTTGATTGCGGATGGATACGAATATATTTACTGACCATCACATCGACACTTTCAGCAGCCAAATAACGCCCCATTGGTAAGCACCAGATAATGACCTCAATCGGATGATCAGACTTTGGCAATACACCAACACTTTGATTATCACCATAAAAAGCCAGCGGTCGAATATAGCAAGACTCAAGCCCGCTCTTTTTAACGGTGTCAATGACTGCTTGACACATTTGCTCAACACCAAAGGGCGGATTCATACCCAAGGCACGCATTGAATAATCAAAACGCTGCATATGCTCCTTTAGCTTTAGAATCGCAGTGCCCTTGGGTGTTTTATACGCGCGGATTCCTTCAAACACCGCTGAACCATAATGTAATGCATGGGTCATTACACTCACAACCGCTTTTTCTTTCTCGATAAATTGACCATTTTGCCAAATATAACCCTGCTCATTCACTTACGTTATCCTCCAAAAAATGATACGTGATTTACTTAGTTTGCTTAAATGTGATAATAAAATATAACTGTAAAATACAAAAGGGGAATTAAATAGCTGCCTACCAGCGAGGCAGTCGTAGAGATAGTTCAAGGGAAAAAGAAAGTGGAAGCAGCATGTGTTTTTTGACTAATTTTAACATCACAAGCCTCCTTGAGCTTTTTCAATGACAATAAACACAAGCTATCATCATCACCTGCGAATCGCAACAATAAAAATTTATTTTTTCCATCCCTTGCAATAATTTGCTCTTTACAATTATCTTGCAAAGGTTAGGCTATACTCTAGAACATGAAAGAACACGATGTTCTGACTAAACCATAAGGAGCAACCTCATGCATAGCAAACTCAAAGAAATCGTAAATAAAGAAAAACGCGTTTTTAGCATTAGCGCCAATAGCAGTTTATTTGAAGCAGCTCAAAAAATGGCTGAACATAAAGTCGGCTCACTACTTGTTATCGATAACAATGAATTTCATGGCATTATCACTGAACGTGATTTTTTATTTAAAGTCTCTGCACGCAATCATGACTTAAAGAAACATGTTGTTGCAGATATTATGAGCGAGCAGATCATTTCAATGAATCACAATCAAACTGCGCAAGAAGCCCTGCAACTTATGACTGAAAAACGTATTCGCCACTTGCCAGTCTATGATGACAATAATACTTTTTTGGGGTTATTATCTATCGGTGATCTAACCAAATGGGCAAGTTCTCGCTATCATCAAAAGCATGATGAGGTGGAGAGTCTGGTTAATTATATTCAACAGTAATCAAGCTAAATAACAGGTATCAATAAATGTCACGAATATATTCACCAGAGTCAAAACAAAAAGCTTATAAAGAAGCACTAAATAGTATTGCATTAATGATTGAAGGAGAAACCGATCTAATTGCTATTATGGCAACGATCTGTTGTGAGTTAAAACAAGCGTTTTGTTATTTTGACTGGGTTGGGTTTTATCGGAATACTGGCAATGATGTACTTAAAGTAGGACCTTACCAAGGTGGGCATGGTTGTTTAAACATTACTTTTGATCGTGGCGTTTGTGGTAAAGCAGCCAGAACAAGGCAAACACAAATTGTAGATGATGTTAATTTACTGCCTTACCATATTGCGTGCTCGAGCAGTACCATATCAGAAATTGTCGTGCCCTGGATTATTAATAATGAACTGTTTGCCGTATTAGACATAGACTCAGATGACAAAGGTGCTTTTGATAAAACTGACCAACACTATTTGCAGAAAATGCTATCAAACATTGAGATATAAATAATACTCATGATTAGTTTCTGTGTTTCTTAATGCGATGTGTTTGTCTTTAACTCTTAAAGCCATTACAATGCTAGACTATTGAATGTGGTTTGGACTTAAACTTTTATTTAAGTCATAAGAGGGTAATAAAAAATGACCGTTGTTGTATGGAGTCTATTGTTGTTTGGTGTACTTTTAAACGCCTCAGCACAACTGTTTTTGAAGTTTGGCATGGATCGCATTGGAGAGTTTAGTTTCACACTCGCCAATATTTGGCCAATTGGCTGGAAGGTTGCGACGAATTATTTTGTGATTTTAGGGCTTATGTGTTACGTCATCAGTGTTGTCGTGTGGCTTATGGTGTTGTCACGCGTGCCAGTTGGTTTAGCCTATCCAATGGTATCTATTGGATACATTGTCACTGCAATTGCCGGTTATTTTTTATTAGGTGAAACCCTGACAGCAACACGTGTTGCCGGAATTTTTGTGATTATTTTAGGCGTTTATTTGGTTGCAAAACCATAAATCAACATTAATCAGTAAATAGAGACAAATAAATGAGAGATACATTTTTACCTTTTGCCAAACCAAGCATTTCAGAAGAGGCGATTGCCGACGTCGTTGATAGCTTGCGCTCTGGTTGGTTAACAACGGGTCCAAAGCTTAAAAAATTTGAAAGTATGCTTCAAGAATACCATGATGCACCACATGCCTTATGTTTAAATTCTGCAACTGCCGGATTACATTTAGCCTTGTTGGCACTTGATTTAAAACCAGATGATGAAGTGATCACGACACCGATGACCTTTGCAGCCACTTTAAATGTCATCGAAATCGTTGGTGCCAAAGTTAAGCTTGTCGATGTTGAACGTGATACCTACAATATCGATGTCACGAAAATTGAAGCGGCAATCACACCTAACACTAAAGTGATTATGCCCGTGCATTTTGCTGGCTTACCTGTGGATTTGGATCCTATTTACGCGTTAGCTAAGAAGTACAATCTCGCCGTGATTGAAGATGCAGCGCATTCGATTGGTGCTGAGTATAAAGGTAAAAAACTAGGCACCTTTGGTGATATGCAAGTCTTTAGCTTTCATCCGAATAAAAACATGACCACTGGCGAAGGCGGTTGCGTTGTGACACGTGATGATGCGATTGCCAAGCATATTTCTTTGACACGTTTTCATGGTATGGATCGTGAAGCGTGGAATCGCTTTGGTAAAGAAGGTAGTGCACACTACCAGATCGTTTACCCCGGGTTTAAATATAATATGATGGATTTGCAAGCAGCACTTGGCATACACCAGCTACCTGCTTTAGATGGTTTCATTGAAAAGCGTACGAAATTAGCAAAGCGCTATTATGAAAAGCTTGCAAATTTTGACGCACTCATCCTGCCAAAAGCACCACAGTTTGAGCACAAGCATGCATGGCATTTGTTTGCGCCAACCTTAAATACACAGGTTGCTAAAATCACGCGTGATGAGCTCATGACTCAACTAAAACAACATAATATTGGTTGCAGTGTGCATTATGAAGCCGCACATTTATACCCTTATTACGCTAACAAATATGGCTTTAAAAAAGGCGATTTCCCCAATGCTGAGGAGATTGGTACTAATGTGATTAGCTTGCCTCTTTTCCCAGATATGACCTTTGCTGAACAAGATGATGTGCTTGACGCACTTAACAAAATATTAAGAGCTTAAGGAGCTAATATGACTAAGCCTTATTTAAGTGTGGTAATTCCGATATACAATGAAGAAGAAGTATTGCCTACACTTTTTTCACGCCTTTTCCCGGCACTTGACGCCATTAACAAACCCTATGAGGTTATCTTTACCAATGATGGCAGTAAAGATAAATCAATTGAGCTATTGCGCCAGATGCATGACAAGCGTCCAAATGAAGTTAAGGTAATTAACTTTAATCGCAACTTTGGACAACATATGGCGATTATGGCAGGCTTTGAGCATGTTGATGGCGAAGTGATCGTAACCATGGACGCTGATCTACAGAACTATCCAGAAGATATTCCACTATTGCTAGAGAAAATCGAGCAAGGTCACGATGTCGTTGGTGGTTATCGCATGGATCGCCAAGATAAAAAATGGCGTTTATTTTTCTCCAAATTACATAATTCATTGCGTTTAAAGTTAACCGGCATTGATATGGTTGATGAGGGTTGTATGCTTAGAGCCTACACGCGTGACGTGATTGATCGCGTTGTTGCTACCGGTGAGAACTCAACCTTTTTGCCTGCACTAGCGCATAGTTTTTCATCAAACCCAACTGATGTTGGTGTGCGCCATGCCGCACGTGAAGAAGGGACTTCAAGTTATAATTTATATAAGTTAATTCGTTATAATTTTGACTTCTTTGCCAACTTCTCAAAGGCACCGCTTGAGTTCTTTACGATGACTGGCTTGGTCGTGTCATTTTTGAGTATCTTGTTATTTATTTATCTGATTGTAAAGCGTCTTGCCTTTGGTCCTGATGCTGATGGCGTATTTACGCTTTTTGCAATCATGTATTTTCTCATTGGTATGCTGTTAATGGGGCTTGGTATCGTTGGTGAATATATCGGGCGGATTTATGAAGAAGTACGTAAACGACCACGATTTATCATTAAAGACTATATAACAACGACTGATTCAAAAGATAAGTCA
>JAHDDB010000044.1:0-6061 GCA_020629575.1 Caedibacter sp.
ATGCAAGCCTCATATAGCTTGATTACATAAACCTCAGATAAGTTGATTACTCTCATCCCTTAAGTCACGCATCATAGGTTTTTTATTGG
Source organism: Caedibacter sp. (assembly GCA_020629575.1). Lineage (GTDB taxonomy): Bacteria > Pseudomonadota > Gammaproteobacteria > Francisellales > Francisellaceae > Caedibacter. Next base: position 90 of record JAHDDB010000044.1, read on the forward strand.
CTCTATCTTCTAAACCGCGGTTCAACTGAGACAAAGCAATCACAGGCACTTTTAACTCTTTGGCTAACGCTTTTAACTGTCCTGATATGTTAGATATTTCAAGGTTTCTATTATTTTGATACGCAGGGCTTTGCATAAGTTGCAAATAATCAATCACAATTAGCCCTAAGTCAGGGTTTTCACGTTTAAACTTACGTGCTTTATGCTTAACCTCGGTTGGTGTCAAAGCTGCTTTATCAACAATCGATAGTTTCATGTTTTCGACTTTGGTAAATGCCAATGTCAATTTAGCCCAATCGTCATCTTCTAACTGTGCTGATCGTATTCTTGAAAATGGTAACATTCCTAATGATGAAGCCATACGCATCATAATGTCTTTAGCTGACATTTCCATCGAAAAAACTAACACTGATTTGTCCGTTTGTGTTAACACCGCTTCAGCTATATTCATCGCAAAGGTTGTTTTACCCATTGCCGGACGACCTGCGACAATGATTAACTGTTCTTCACGTAAGCCACACAGCTTATTATCTAAATCAATAAAACCTGTTGGCAATCCTGCTAAGCCATCATTATCAGAAAGCTCATCAAGGTAATCAATGATTTGCGGAATCACTGCCTTAGCCGAAATAAAATCATTATCCCCGCTATCTATATCTTGGCGTACCGTTAAAACCGCTTGTTCAACCTTATCCAATACATCTTCTTCAGATAATCCCTGCCCTTGCAACATCTCATTTGCTTCAAGCAGTGCTTTGGAGAGTTTACGTTTAATGGCTTTGTTTCTGACAATCTCAGCGTAGGCTTTAGCGTTTACTGTCGTGGGCGTATCTTTGGCGATTTCAGCTAAATAATGCAATCCCCCTGCTAATTCGCCTAAGTCTTCACTTTCCAAGGAATCAAAAAGTGTCACTAAATCGTATGCCCTACCCTCGTTTGCCATTTTTTGAATATGTTGATAGACAATCTTGTGTGCAGGGGTGAAAAAATCTTGTGGTGTTAAAATATCACTAATACGATCATAGACATCGTTATCTAAGATCAATGAACCAATCACTGATCTTTCAGCTGATAATGAGCTGTCATTATTAAGCTTATTCGCATTAACTTGGTTGGTGTTCATCATAATATCCCCAACCCCTTGATTGATTCTTGCTGATTCACTGCTTGATTAATCGATAACTGTTCGGCTGCCTTTGAACCGTCATTCATTGAATTATTTAAATACCTTGCTTGAGAGGATGCCTTGTAAAATGTCTGACCTAAAACATTGGTATAGTAAGTTCTAGCATCATCAATTCTTGATGCTATATCAATACAAATAATCTCACTGCCTTTTGATTGATCTGTTTCGTTTTCAGTATTGGCACGACTAAAAAACTGGTTTTGACATTCATACATCTTGTTATAGATTCTGCTTATAAAACCCATACGATACGCTTTTACTCGTGATGCAATTTGCGTTTTAATGTTTCTTTTTTTCAACTGGGATTTATATTGATTTACGCTTTTCTCGATCTCTCGACTTAAAAAAACAATTAAATATTCTGCATTATCAACGTCACGTTGTCGCCCTGTGATTTGAATATAACCGAACGTATCATCATAAGAATCACCATTGCAATACACACAAAAGCAGCCTGATACCTTTGCCATCGTATTATGCAAAGTCACATACCAATCAGGTATGCGATAATAAGGCGTAGTAATCACTTTATTTGCCATATTTTGCCCATACACTTCATCTTTGGTGATGTTGTGAGCGTTCATCAATGACATCGCTTGTTTTAAAGCGATACTTGCTTCGTTTTCATTATCTGATAAGGATAATTCAAGCAATTTTCTGATTTTGTCTTTTTGTTTGTCTAATTTGTTTACCTTATCTAGCTTATGCGACATTTTTTGTAACCTCATGATATGCAGCTATCAAGTTTTTGTTTGGCATTGTTAACTCACTTTCAACAGGGATATATCGATTATCATTGACTTTGACATACATACCAGAGTCAACTAACTCACTAAACTGTTTTGAGTAAATTGGCATGACTTCATTTGCAAATAAAATAATTTCTTCATCGTCTATCTCAATTGAGACTCTTGGTACGCCATAATATGTTTTACTGTTTAAAATCAATCGAGCTGTTATGATTTCTCCTGCAAATAACTGTATTTTTTCTATTTTTGCAGTGTCATTTTTTTCAGTAATATTGTTTATTGATGATTTTGCAAAAGCGTGATTATGTAAAACCATAAACGTAGCTTGCTTATATTCATCATATTCAGCTTCAAGTAACCTTTTAATTGATTGTGTCGATAAAATTGGTTCCATTAATAGTTCAGGATTATAAACAATATCCAAATACTCATGCAGAAAATTGTCTTTGATATAATCCCATGTTTGCAAATTATAGAATCGATGTGGTTTCTCAATACCATAAATCTTCATCGCTTTATCAATATATTTTGCGACTAAACGATCAAAGCAGCCATTCTGGCGATCATGTAAATTGTATAACATGTCACTATATCTTTCGCTGTCGTTCTTACACGTGGCTTCTTCAACACATTTTTCCAAGTACAATGCCCGTTTATTCAAAAAGATATGCGCTTTAATTTTAAAATCTTCATAATGCGCCTTGTAACGCGCAAACAGTCTATCTAATTCATTCTCAATAATCTCATCATCACTTACGTCAAGATAACTCATCTCATCAAAATAATATGATGCTGAATCTAACTGATTGATAACATTAACAACATTATCATAATCGTTTAAATTGAATTGCAAATCATTAACAAATGGTATGCGTGACAAAACATCAAAGCCCTCAAGTTTATCTGAGATATCTATTTCACCTTTATGTAACCCAACCATATTAAGAATAACGCCCGCAATACGAATGTTACGGACATAGAAAAAAGGAATTGCCCGCTTAATATCGGAAAAACTTAACGCATTTGCCTGAGTGACAAAAAACATACCACTAATATCAAATTGCGCTAATAGCTCGTTATGAATTTCTGAAATTGATGGCGGTGTATCAATCAATACAATATCAGGTTTAAACTTATAAACTTGAGCAATCGTACTTTTGAAAAACTGCTTTAATTCTTTTTGTTGAATAAAAATAGTATTAGCTTGATTAAGTCCAATCGATGCAAACATAAGCTGATCATTAACCAAAGCATCGTCACCTAAGAGTACATGAGTGCTTGGCGTATTAACATCTGCATCAATGATAAATACTTTTTTGCCATCAGATACTAATTTTTTAGCTAAATTAACGGTCGTTGTTGTTTTTCCAACACCGCCTTTGGCTGAGTATATAACGATTGATTTCACTGCTTCGTCCTCTAATTTACTATAGTTTCTTTAGGCTCTAGTTTCTCACTCACATAAGAAAGCCACATAAGCTCACTGATGGCGCTAAAGAATTTTTTGCTGATGCTAAATTTACTGAAACTATCATCTGAGTCATTGCCATCAAAAGCGATAAATCCTTTCATTACCCATTCGTTTAATATTGTAAATTCTTCATTGTTAAGATTATCATCGTTAATTTTAGAGTAATTAAGTGAGCAATGAAGTAAGTAGGGCATTAAACGTAGTTCTTCTTGCGTGATTTCATAGCCTAGTAGTTCTATTGATATTTTTTTAACTTTGTCTGTTAGTTTTCCTCTCATATCCTGCCCCTTAACCTATTAACTTAATGTTTTCACATCTAACCCAATGAATATCTTCAGGTTCGCATTCGTCTACATTTGGATCACACAACCCAACCAAGGCTTCAGAAAAGGTTACAGTGGCAATGCTATACGTATGCTTGTTACCTGTTTTAGTACATGTATGTATACATGTCATACCCGCTATCCACCTTTGCTTATTAAACTCTTCAATAGTCATGCGTTTAAGCTCCATCGATCGCTTAGTTATCTAAAACGGTTATATCTAGCTGATAGCCTCTTATTGCTCCATTTCCACATTGGACGGAATAGAAGCGCAAAGCTCTCATTATCTCATTTAATTGCTCACTGGTTGTATTATTGATTTGTATGATATATTTTTCTTCTTCTTTTGTTGTCGTGTAGTTAATCTCATACTCACGCAGAGAATTGTCAATGTTCAATCGCATGATTACATCACTATACATATCAAATACGTCTTTTTCCTTGTGATCATTGATAAATTGATGATCGTGTGATATTGCTAGCTTTGCATCAATGAATGCATTCGTTTGATTTAATGTCATATTTGTCATGCTATTGTCCTTCCTTAATTACTGCCTTGTAAAACTTCTTTATAAATACTCTGAGGTGATATTGACCAACAATCATATCCATAAAGATCCATATTTTCTGTATATAATATCTGTGATTTTAATACAGCTCCCATAATAGCAATTTCTTTATTAACAACAGGCATTGCTTCTTCAAATTTAATCCAGTCACTAATGTCAACTTGATGTGACACATTAGCATATTGCCAGTGTGTAACTTTATCTTTATAAAAGTGAATATCTTCGTATTTTTCGTCATTCAAGGCGTTATATTCAAGCCATGAATTTGGCAATTCTCTCGTCGCATCATACCAGTATACTGCATTAATAATCAGACCACTTTTAAGTTTTACTATACAAGCATCACTTGTGCAGTTATGCGTAAAGACTGGTAACGCTACTTTTACATCAATTAAATTTAATGATAATTGATTTAAGTTTTTATTTATCATAATATTATCCTCCGTAGACGTTGTTTTTAAAGTACGTTTTAAGCGCGGCTACATAGTTCTTGTTGTCACCCTTGTTCTTGAAAGCTGAGGGTGGCATCTTGCCTTTAAGCTCACCCTTTTCCTCAATATCAGTAAGTTCAGTTGCAGTTAAAGATTCGCGCCATAACTCAAATTCAATGTTTAATACACGCTCTTTTTGCTCTTTAAGTTTAAGTAATCGCTCTTCTTTTGCTTTCAATGACGCTTCAAAAGCTAAATCTTCAGGTGATTTGTAATTAGCCTCAGTCCAGTTGCCACCCTTTTTCAGCACCCCTATCAATCCACGTAAACGATTATTAGTAGGGGCATAGCTTGCCATTTCTTCTAAACGATTTTGTAAAGCCCACGCATAATGTTCAATAGACTCTTGGACGCTATCGACAGTTAATTGGTTATCAACGTCTAAGCTTTTATTAAAGTTTTTGATCTGGGTAACGTGTCGCTTAGTAAAGCCAAATTCAGTTAAGGATGAAAAATCAAGATCAGCCCAGTTATCATTGTCTGATTCAGGGGTGTTGGTTTCGGTTGTTTCTGTCACAGTGACGGTTTTAGTTTCAGGTTGAACTTGTGGAGCCTGTTGCAAAAATTGTTTTTGGAGTTCGGCTATTTTATCATTTTGCTGTTTGATGAGTTCGATTAACTGATCGTTTTGTGGTGTGATTGGTTTTTGTTCTTTGGTGTCGTTACTATATTTGTTTATAGTATTAGTAGTATTACTATTATATAGAGTGTTTTTATTTTCATGCTGTTTACCAAAATAAGACTCAGAAATTTGTTCAGATTCTTCAAAAGCTTTTAAAATAACTTTAGATAATTTAAACTTTCTAAAGCCACCCTTTCCAGTTTTGCAGTGTGATTTAAGCACCAACCCTTTTTTATACAGTCTACCAATTAAAACCTTTAAAGTATCAGTATTACATTCAGCTATTTCTAGCAATTTTTCAGAGGTTATAATATCAGTTTCAAGATTTGAATTTAATTCAGAAACAATAAATTTAAAGATTTTTTTCTGTATCCCAGATAAGTTCGTAATTGCAGCTTTTGCTTCAGTAATGCTAAAATTCGAGTCAATTTTATCAGGGATTTGTTTACCAATGGTTTCCTTATCGTTTACTAATGGTTTACTATTTGTTTCCGAATTGTTTTCCTTTTGTTTACCAATGGTTTCCTTATCGTTTACTAATGGTTTACTATTTGTTTCCGA
>JAHDDB010000044.1:6161-14061 GCA_020629575.1 Caedibacter sp.
ATTGTTTTCCTTTTGTTTACCAATCTTTTCCTTATCATGTACCAATGATTTGCTGTCATTCACAGTATTATCTTGAGGTTTCTCAACCTCTTTCAAGTAATCCCAAGACCTAGACTTTTTAGGCTCAAATTTCTTTTTATTTAATAGGTCGTTTATCGTAGCCATCGCTCATACCTTTAATTAAGAAAATGATACTTTTATATAATCATTCATTAACTCTTTAACCAAACAATCAATATCTTCTTTTGCTGTAGATTTCCTAAAATTATCAAAAAGTGATTTACCTTTATTTTTAGTATTGGGGAATTCCTGACTTGTTCGGATAACACTTTTTAAAAGTTTTTGCGAGTATTTTTTATCCTTGATCAATTGAGTAATATAATCAGTTGATAAGATTGTGCGAGAATCAAATTTATTGAGAAGTATTCTCCAATCGATGTCAATGGTGAACTCATTTTTTATCTCATTCACTTCTTTTTCCATTATTTCGATTCCCTCGTAAGAATAAATATCAGGATTTAAAGGGGCTATTACTAGATCAGAAAAAGACATTGCAGAACAAACTAGAGTCCCAAGCGTTGGTGGACAATCAAAAATAATGACATCATATTTTGCTAGTAGATTCCCATACAATCTTTTAAATACGTTAATAGGGTTTATACGGTTAATCATCATGTAGCTATCAAGTGTTACATTATCTAATCTACTAGGAATCATATCAATTCCATCAGTGACCATAACAATTGAATCTTGAGGTTCTGCTGCTTTAGATATTACATCGATCATTACTGGAGTAGTTCTAGCTATTTCATCAATTTGAAAGCCTTTAGTTAAGTTTGCCTGTTGGTCTAAATCAATGACTAAAATTTTTAAACCATACAGTGACATTCTTATAGCAATAGATTCAGCTATGGTTGTCTTGCCAACACCACCTTTAACCACAGCAGTTGATAATACAAATTGATTACATTTTGGTTCTAATAATTTTCGGATTGTATCATGTGTAAAATAATGCTTATTTTGTGACTTGTTAGGCTCTATTCCCTTGCTTTTAACTCGTTTGTGTACTGCCTGATTAGTTACATTTAAAAAATCGGCTATTTCTGATATTGATATTTTGGCTTCTATACTCATGTTGGTTTACAAGTTTTAATTCCATTTAACAAAATCATAAACCATGCTTTCTTGTTTGTAAAGGTTGTTGATATCAAAATTAAATAGTTTTTTTCATAAACCCATTTTATTTTGAAAGGCATCTAAAGAATGAAATCTAACAGGTAATACTGAAATCGTCAAAATTACGCTTAATGAATGTTACGCAACAAAGACAATACTCATCTTAAGAAGTCTGCGACATTTATATTGACCCACTCTAACAATATATAATCACTGAGAATAATTGATAGCATCGATGAAAAGGGCAGGGCATAGCAAAGTGTCACATTAGACTATAGTCTAACGTACACTAAAAAATTGGGTGAAGTTTAAATTTCAACCTATCATATTAAGAGCCTTATTATATAAGGGTTATGCTTATGTCATCTTGAAATATCAAAGTGTTTCATATAAATATCTCGCAAATAAATGTATAATATAAGCTAATTACAATACACTTTGACCGATTCAATGAAATATGGCTATGCTAGAGTGTCAACTAAAAAGCAATGTACTTCTTTAGATGATCAAATTTTAAAACTTAAAAAATCAGGCTGCGATGAAGTCTTTTCAGAATCTATCAGTGGAGCCAGTGCAAAAAGACCAAAATTGACAGCGTTATTAGAAACAGCAAAGTCAGGCGATGCTATCGTTGTTACTGCTATTGATAGGCTAGGGCGCAGTTTAAAAGATTTGATCGATATTATAATGCTATTGAAAAATAAAGGCGTATCTTTTATATCGCTTAAAGAGCAAATGGACACTAACACTGATATAGGCATGTTGCTTTTTGGCATGATGTGTTCAATATCAGAGTTCGAGCGTAAATTAATTAACAGGCGCATTTTTGATGGAGTCCAAAGAGCAAAAGAAAAAGGTAAGTATAAAGGTAGACGTTATGGCACTGATGCAAACATCAGACGTGAAATTGTAGATAAAATGAAAAGTGGCAATTATACAGTTAGCTACTTAGCTAAGATGGCAAAAGTATCACGTGCAACTTTATATAGATGGGAAGCGCAAGAAAATGCTATTGCCAAGGCATAGGTGCCACCAAAATTGCTAGTGAGTTGGGAATTTGTCGGGATAGTGTTTATAAAATATTGAGCAAGAAAAAAGCAGTTAAACAAACAGGACTGTTATTCAAGTCGGTAATCGCAACAACATCTTGGGTTTCTTAAGTTCCATTTAAGATTACACGCTAATATTGCAATATAGATTTCCTCGGGTTGGTAATATTCCCTGAATGCTAACTGCTTTCTTAGTTTTAAAGTTAGCCTAAATTTTACTATCTGCAAGAAGTTATCAGTAAATTTGACGATAATTTTTTGATGAATGAGGGTTAAAGTGTCAAAATAAAGGAATATCAGAAAAATAAGCACAGATAGTTTTGAAAACAAAAATCAAAGGCACCGTTAGCAAGGTATTTTTTAGCAATAAAACATTTGTCATTGTTGGCGTAAAAGACAGCAATCACGATGAACACAAGTATTTCACATTTAAAGGATTTTGCCAAACACCATTAAAAGCGGGGGATTCAGTCCTCGTTACAAGAGGGCAGTTTAAAGATAGTGAGTATGGCGCGCAAATTGAAAAAGGCACAATAATTGTCGTTAATGAGATTCAGCAAGGTAAAGCCCAGTTAGTAAATGATGAAGTCGTACCCAATCATAAAGTCAACACGGATAATAAGGTACCTACAAAGTTTGAGCTAACGAGAGAGCAGCAGGACTGTATTATTGCCGCCCAAGAGCAAAAGGATTTAAAAATAAAAGCGTATGCGGGAACGGGTAAAACGTCTACGTTAGTTGAAATTGCAAAACGGCTGACAGGTAGGGGATTATACTTAGCCTATAATAAAGCAATTCAAATGGACGCTACGCAAAAGTTTCCTGCTAATATTGACTGCAAAACTGCACATTCCTTAGCTTATGGTTATTTCTATAATTATATCCAAGACAGGATAGAAACATTGAACCCATTAACGATACTTTCACATGTTGATATGAACGCCACTGGAGGAATGCAGCCATATGAATTAGCATTTTTGGTGACTAAAGTATTAAGGGTGTTTTGCAATTCAGGTAAACCGTTTATTGATGAGTCGATAACTGATCATAGCGAATTTGAAGCCTACAAAGGCGAAAATGAAAACAAAGAGGTTTTAAATTATATTGTAGAAAAAGCCAAAGATTATTGGGATAGGGCAGTTGCAGATAATTCTACCGTGCCAATAGAGCATGACTTTTATTTAAAGATGTATCAATTGGTTAAGCCTAATCTCGGGCACCGATACAACTATATATTGTTCGATGAGTGTCAGGACGCAAACCCAGTGATTATAGACATCATACTAAATCAAGGGTGCCAAAAAATATGCGTTGGTGATGAACACCAACAAATCTATTCTTGGCGTGGTGCCGTGAATGCTTATGATAAATTTGATGGTGAATCCTATTATTTGAGCCAATCATTCAGATTTGGTGATAGTATCGCAAATCTGGCAAGCTCAATCCTATATTTGAAGAAAGAAAAAATATCATTAAAGGGTGATGCTAATATAAATAGCGTTGTGACTAGCGATAAACCAAGTACATATACTTACTTGTGCCGAACAAATGCAGGACTAATTAGCAGAGTGATTGACAACATTAAGAAAAAGCTACACGTTGTTGGTGGTACTAATGAAGTGATCGAGTTAGCCAAAAGTGGCTTTGCATTGTACCAAGGTAAAAATGCGGAAGTAAGGCACAATAAAATACGTGGCTTTAAGAATTGGGATGCCTTAAAGAAATTTAAAGAGGACTTTGAAGACCCCGATATAACTTTTCTTGTAAATATTATTGATCGTTACGGTGACAACTTCGATGAAGTCATCGAGCAGATTGAGAACGCAAAGTACGTTAGCGCAAATGATGCAAATATTATTTTCTCAACAATCCACAAGGCAAAAGGGCGAGAATGGAATAATGTTGTTATTGGTGATGATTTTACGCTGTTCAATAAAGATGATGGTATGCAAGAGTTATTGAAAGAACAAGCAGAAGAATTTAACTTGCTTTACGTTGCTATAACAAGAGCCAAGTATAAATTGTGCTTAGAAAAAGATGCTGATAAATTCATTAAAAGGGTACAGGCTTATGTTGAGCCAATAATTGCTTCTTTGCCAAAAGAGGAAGTTAAACCGCACCCTAAAAATATCGTTGACAGTTTAAATGAGGTGCATGATGATGGGTTGCCGTTTTGAGTAAATAAACCATTTGAGAAGTATATAAATTTTATTGTAAAATTTAACCAACTAAATTAAGCAATATTTTAGGTTATTAAATAATGGCATTATCAGATAAAAAGCGTTTGGCTAAATTACAAAAAAAGAAACAGAAGCGCAAAGTAAAGTTGTTGAATAAAAAACGTTCTCCAAACCACATTAACACTTATCAAGAAGACCATTTTACACAAGATGAAGGAACTATCTCTTTCAATGCGTCTGAAAAGAAAGACATTAATCATTTAACAGGTGACTATGATGCTTTTGAAGATGACGATTATGTTGATATGGAAAAGCATGATGATATTTGCCCTGTGCATACAATTTTAGCTGACGTATCTGATTTTATACATGAATTAGGTCATGAGTTAGAAATTAGTTATGATTTTGAAATTAGTAGATTTAATTACCTATGTATTGCAGTTTATGCTTGGAATCTTGCGAAAGAAAAAAGTCTTGATATTAAAGAGTTAGCAGCAGACTTAGAGGATGAATTTGATGCCGATGGTAATGAGTTAGATTATTTTGATATTATAGAAGCCTTAGAATCAACTAGAGATAAAATTATCAACAATGACTCTTACAAAGCTGCTCCAGTTGTTATTACTGAGCTTTTTTTAATGCGGATGCGTCCTGATGATTTAGGTGGTATTTTGGTAAAATTAAAAGTTTTACAAGGTCATAAAGAAAAACTGTTAGAGAAAGCTAAAAGTGGCTCAATCTAAATTGACACGCACTCCAATCCACACTAACGTAACCATCAACACCACCTAAACCAAAGGCTCAAGTATGAGTTTTAACCTTGCTCAACGCAAAAACCTAAAAGCAGATATTTCAACGCTCAATCAAATAACTCATTTACTCAACTACAAAAAGAAAACCTTTATTGAACAATCCAGTGAAGCTGACTTCAATAATGCCCTTGAGTATGTCAACAAAACGATAACTAAGCTTGAAGATAAAAGGCAAAAGTTACCGATAGGGCATAGGTACACTGGGGTGTTTTATTTGAAGAAACCTTACACGGTACCGAGTGAAGCAGTGAAGGTTAAAGGGGCAGCTTTTGTGAGGGAGGATTTGGTTATGTGGACGATAGACTCAGAGGATGAGTATGCGAAAAGTCTTTACTATGTCCGCGAAGTCTATCTAAATAAGGAAATGACGGTTAGGTTGAGGAGGGGGGATTGTGAGGAGGTTTTTGAGTAATGGTTAGTATAATATCTTCTCTAATAGCACTGACATCATTAATCCTCAGTTTTGGAGTATATATTTATAATCAAGACAGAGAAAAAAGAAAAATTATAGTTGAAGCATTGGCAATACTTTACAAATGGTTAAGTTTAAGAAACGAAGAAAATTTTGATAATCATTCTATATTTGAGGCTTATATCTCCTTAAAGATAATGCTTCTTTCATCAAAAGACATTTATAAATTTGAGAAAATTTCTGAAAAGTTCTCGGGCATTGTAAAAAACAAGATAAGTGATTTTTCCAATGAATATGATAAATCTAAAAAAATAGCTTTAATGCAAAAAGCTACCAATGATGAATTGAGTAAATATATTGGTTCTTTTATAAAAGAGGAAAAACCTATTTTTAGACTATTACTACTTTTTCTATTTGTAAACTCTGTCAACCACTTGTTTAATAATAAAAATTTTGATTCTAACGAGCTTAAAGACATACAGTATTATACCACTTACCAATTTAATTATTTTTTAGATTTTTATGAGAGGAATAATTCTGATGGCTATCGTAAGCTGTTAGATGAAGCCGTTATGGCTATAATTTCAGATATGAAAAATCCATTTTTTAGATTATGTAAATGCAATTGTAAAGAATGGTTTGGCAAGCATTTTGGTAATAAAAGTAAATAAGGCAAAATAATGGCAGACAAACACGACCGTGTATTTAAAGACTTAATCAGCAACAGAGACTTTGCTATTTGTTTCTTAATGACTTACTTACCCAAGGAGCTTATCGCTTTAGTTGACTGGCACAGTGTTAAGCTAGAATCTGCTAATGTCGAACACGTGCGCCAACAGCAAAAGGACAACAAAAAGCAAAAGGAGCAGTCAGACCTTACCTTTCTGTTCAAATTCAAGGACGGCAAAAACGGTGCTGTCTTTGTACATATCGAGAGCCAAACAGGTGATGATGGCACGATTGTAATTCGTACTCGTCATTATCAAACGTCTTACTTGCTGGATTATATTAAACGGCACAAGACAACGAAAGATTTACCTTTAGTCGTATCGATTATTTACTACGCCAACAAAAAGCCATTTAGTCACAGTTTGAACATTAACGATTACTTTGCCAATACTGAATTAGCTAAAAAGTATGCTTTCACGACACAGTTTATTGACCTTAACCGTTACAGTGACGAGGAAATCTTAGAGCATGGATTTATAGCAGGGTATGAGTTGATACTAAAGGCGATCAGAGAAAAGAATATTGACGGCAAGCTTGGCATTGCGGTTCATCAAATACAAGATTATGATCATTTTGCCCGACAAGTTTTAATTCGTTATATGTCGCAATATTCGGATATGGAAACTGACGCATTTTATGATAAGATAATAGACAGTAAACCAGATTTAAAAGGTGATGTTATGACGGTAGCGCAGCAGTGGCAAGAGCAGGGTGTTTTAAAAACAGCACGTAACATGCTCGTTGAGGGTTTAGCTAGTGATTTAGTTATCAAGTGTACTGGACTTGATCTTAATACGGTGCTTAAGTTGCAAAAGGAAGTTGAGAAGAAAACGGAGCATTGATTAGATTAATCATATGGTAGTCTATTTACTATTGTATCAGTATAAAAAGAGTAGTTATCTAACCCAGAGTAACAAACTGTACTTAGGGCAATATCCGTACTTGACTGTTTAGTGAATAAGGTAAATAAGTCTTTTATAATATCTTGAGATTGATGTGTCGCCTGTTTCAGACTATCTAATTTTAAATTAAAATTATTTTCAATGATTGACTTTTTAACGTCAAAATGAGCTAGACATTTATTTCTAATTTTTTTGAACTCAGAGCATTCTTTAACAAAGTCATAATACTTATTTTCTAAATCATCAGGGATTCTTGATTTGTGCTTTTCAAAGAGTGCTGCAAATGAGATATGTTTATTGTTGTTGCTATCTTTATCATTTAAGGCAGTTAACGAGGTGATTACCTTTTTACATAAAACATCATATACATAAGCAAACCAGATATTATCATTTTCTTGGGCAAGATCATTTGCACGACTCAAGATTTTTATGCTTATATTTAACGCTATTGTTATATCTGTCACTATATTGTTTAATGGGTTTATATAGCGTTCTATGATCTCTTTGTCATTTGATTCTAATCCCTCGCTATTGATGATCATATTTAATGTGAATCAAGGTTTAAATTATGCACAGTATTTTTGCGCCAGCAACTCAAATGCTGCACATAGCCTTCCAAATACATGAACCAACAATCCTT
>JAHDDB010000045.1 GCA_020629575.1 Caedibacter sp.
GCAAACCTCATATAGCTTGATTACATAAACCTCAGATAAGTTGATTACTCTCACCGGGTCTTCCATTTAAATTATCTTACCCTGAGCGCTTAAAGCATGATAAAAAGAATCGTTGGGTGCGTCAGGTTTGTAAAGAAGTCATGCAAGCACTTTTAAAGGAATATAGTTTATAGTGGTTCAAGTGCTTTATTCACCCACAAGTGCTCACCGTACCCTGGGCGCAAGTCGAAGCGGTGCACTGAGCATTAGTCGAAGTGTGCAAGCTTGGGAAAATCACACTTTATAGGGGCTTCGACTGACGCTCAGCCAATGCTTACACAATCAAAATGAGCAGGAACATGGTTATACCCTATTTCTCGCTGCTTTTTTGATATTTGCTTGATTTGCCTGATTTGTGTTTGACATTAAGGGCGAACTTTACCAATATTTACCACACTAAAATCCAGGTCATCAATATTGTGGATACTTTTTTTAAGGAACCGAGTTTAATGAACGCAACAACTGCGAACTTAGATATGCTAATAAACTGCTATCAAAAAATGTATAGCATTCGTCAAATTGATAATACTGAAGCCGAAATGGTTAATAGCGGCACTGCCAACTTTCTGGCTTCATCCAAGGGTCATGAGGGCGCGGCTATTTTTGCGGAATACTTAAAACCTCAAGATTGGTTGCATTGCCATTATCGTGATAAGCCTTTAATGCACGCCCGCGGAATGGAAGCCAAAATGTTTTTCTATAGCTCTTTATGTAAGGCTGAAAGTGCCTCTAATGGCCGCCAAATGGTGATTGGTGTCAGTGAACGCAAGCTCAACATCGTCAGCATTATCACACCCGTTGGCAATCAAGCTTTGCCCGCTGTTGGGATTGCGCAAAGCGTTAAAAGTGATGCAGATAACCCAATTGTTTACTGTGGTATGGGCGATGGCACCACACAACAAGGTGAAGTATTAGAAGCCTTTGCTGAGGCAAAACGTCGCACGTTACCTGTGTTATTTGTTGTGCAGGATAATGATTATGCAATTTCTACACAAACCAAGGGTAACACCTTTTTCTCATTACCTGATCATACACAACCTAATGAGTTTTATGACATTCCAATTACTTATATTGATGGTACTAATCCATTTACTTCACATGAAAAAATTGGAAAAATTATTAGTGATATGCGTCAAAATCGTGCGCCACATATTATTGTCTTTAAAGTGGAGCGCTTAAATAGTCATAGTAACGCTGATGATCATAGAATCTATCGTAGCAGTGATGAGCTAACTAACATTGCACACAATGATCCTGTTTTGTTAAGTCGTCAATTTTTATTAAATACAGGTGTCAAAGAGAGCTTCCTACAAGACATTGAAGCAAAAACATCACAAGCAGTTAGAGAAGCGATGGAGCTTGCCTTAAAAGGCACGACACCTAAAGCTTCTTTTGATGCTGAAGCACCCTTGCCAGAGCATTTACTACCAACAGCACCTGAATATCGTGGCGACTTCTCACAAGAAACACGCCTTGGCATGGGTGCAGCTATGCGCGAGGTGTTTCGCCAGCGCTTATTAAATGATGATCGTGTGTGCTTATTGGGTGAAGATATTGAAGATGATAAAGGTGATGTTTTTGGTGTAACCAAAGGCTTATCAACCCAATTCCCAGGACGTGTCGTTAATAGTCCTTTAGCTGAAGCAACCATTATGGGTGTGTCAATCGGCATGGCATTAACCGGCAAACGCCCTGTTGCCTTTATCCAGTTTGCTGATTTTATGCCGCCGGCGTATAACTTACTATTTACCGAGCTTGCTACCATGTATTGGCGCTCAAATGGTGATTGGGAATGTCCAGTCATCGTCTTTGCTGCTTGTGGTGGTTATCGCCCAGGATTAGGCCCCTTTCATGCACAAACCAATGAAGGCACTTTTGCCCACATCCCTGGCATTGATGTCTATATGCCATCCAATGCGGCAGATGCTGCAGGCATGCTTAATGCTGCTTTTGAATCTAATCGCCCTAGTGTTTTCTTATACCCTAAAAAATTACTTAATAATGCCAGTATCGCTGATACCACATCAACGGATGTAGAAAAACAGATCATCCCTGTTGGTAAAGCACGTATTGTCAAAGCAGGTTCTGATATTACCTTTGTTGGCTGGGGTAACACCGTTTCATTATGCCAAGAAGCCGCTGAAACCTTAGAAACGGTTGGCATTGATAGTGAGATTATCGATTTACGCACCATTAAACCATATGACCTTGCAACAGTACTTGCCTCAGTGGAGAAAACGGGACATTTAATTGTCACACACGAAGATAATCATACCTGTGGTGTTGGTGGTGATCTGATTGCCTCAGTGGTTGAAGATGCTAAAAGAGCTGTTAAAGTCAAGCGTATAACTCGTGCTGATACTTATGTACCATGCAATTTTGACAATCAAATGGAAGTCTTACCTTCTTACGAGCGTATTCTAACAGGAGCTGCTAAGTTACTTGACTTATCTCTTGAGTGGGAGATTAAAAACCGCAATGATGCAGGGTTTTATAATGTTGAAGTCATTGGAGCCAGCCCTTCTGACGAGAGTGTTCTTATTACCGAGTTACACGTTAAAGTCGGTGATGAAATTAAGGTTGGTGATAAGCTGGTTGATCTTGAGGCCAGTAAATCAGCCGGTGAGATTCTATCGCCAAGCAATGGTACCATTGAAGAGATTTATGTTGAAGAATCAGAGCGTGCAACCGTTGGTGAGAACTTATTAAAGTTACGTCTACCAGCAGGTGCTCAAGATAAGCAAAAAATCCAAAAGCGCCCTATTTTAACGCGCAAAATTCAACAAGAAATTGCCAAGCAAAATAAGCAACATAGTATTTATCCAGTAGGCATTAGCACACCGTCATTTAAAACTGGTTCAAGACTAGTAACCAATGATGAGCTCTTACAGCATTTTCCTGAGCATAGCTCACGCGATATTATTGATCGCACAGGAATTGAATCACGTTTTTGGCTTGCTGATCATGAAAATATCGTCGATCTAGCGACAGACGTTGCCAAAGATGCTTTAACTCGAGGCAATCTCAAGCTCTCAGATATCGATATGCTCATCTGTACGACCACGACGCCTGATCAATATATCTCGCCTTCTATGGCTTGCTTAATATTAGAGAAACTTTACCAAACCTATGGTGAGCATAATGTGCCTGCTTACGATATCAATGCGGCATGTAGCGGTTATCTATATGGTTTGCAAAGTGCGCGTGATTACTTGCAAACACGTCCGAATAAACGTGTGTTATTAATTAGTGCCGAGTATATGACCAAACGCATGGATCAAAAAGACTTTGATACGGCATTTTTATTTGGTGATGCGGCAACTGCGACGATTATTAATGGTGATCAGCATCAAGCGGATTCTAAAGCTATTATTGATGAGATTTCATTAACGGCGATTGCTGAGAATGGCGATGTGCTTAATATTCCAACCGATGAGTCTAAATTCACACAACTACAAGGTAAAAAGCTTTTCACCTTTGCGGTGAAAACGATGTCAATGATCATGCATAAGTGCTGCCAGCAAGCAAATATTGCCTTAAACACGGTTGATTTAGTCATCCCACATCAGGCAAACCAACGTATTTCCAATGCGGTTGAGAAACGTTTAAAAATGCATCCAGGCACGCTTTATAGTAATATTGCACGTTTTGGTAATACCTCATCGTGCACTATCCCAATTGCTTTGAGCGAAACATTAGACGCTCAAGCGGCTGATAAAACTGTTGCATTATGCGCGTTTGGGTCTGGCTTTACCGCAGCAGCTGCACTTTTACGCACAAAGTAGTTGGCAAGTAGCAGCTAACTCGCTAGATTAATTTTAAGCTTATGGGTCTGATTGTTGATCATCAGCCCCATAAGCAACACAAAATAAAAATAAATTAGAACAAATTAAAAATAAATTAGAACAAATTAAAAATATTATTTGAGAAATTAAGAAAAAAACTATGGCAAAAAACCTTGTAATTGTTGAGTCACCTGCAAAGTCCAAGACAATTAAGAAATACTTAGGCAATGATTTTGAAATTCTTGCCTCTTATGGGCATGTTCGTGATCTTGAACCGAAAGAGTCTTCAGTCGATGTTGAAGATCATTTCAAAATGAAATATCAACTGATTGAACGCAATAAACGTCATATTGATGCAATTAAAAAGGCTGCCAAATCAGCTGATGAAATTTATCTGGCAACGGATCCGGATCGTGAAGGTGAAGCGATTTCTTGGCACATTTATGAGCTTTTAAATAGTGCTAAACTCATCAAAGACAAACCCGTGCATCGCATTGCATTTAATGAGATTACCAAATCTGCGGTGAATGCCGCGGTTGCTAATCCGCGCGAGCTGGCGATGGATCTTGTTAATGCCCAACAGGCGCGACGTGCTTTGGATTTTCTAGTGGGCTTTAAATTGTCCCCTTTACTTTGGAAAAAAGTCCGTCGCGGACTTTCAGCAGGACGCGTGCAAAGTCCAGCGCTTAGAATGATTGTAGAGCGCGAGCTTGAGATTGAAGCATTCGAATCTAAAGAGTATTGGAGTATTACTGCCGAGCTGAAAAAGCGCAAAAAATTCATGGCGAAACTCTCTATTTTTAATAATCAAAAGTGTGAGCAATTTAGCTTCACCAATGAAAGCGATGCAACAAATGCACTTGATCTTATTAAAAAAGACGCTAATGGCGAATTAATCGTTCATGGCATTGAAAAGAAACAAAAGCGTCGCAATCCACTGCCACCTTTTATCACCTCAACACTCCAGCAAGATGCCGTGCGTAAACTTGGGTTTACCACCAAGAAAACAATGATGCTCGCACAGCAACTATATGAAGGTATTGAGATTGGTAGTGAAGGCGCTGTTGGTTTGATTACTTATATGCGTACTGACTCAACCAACCTTTCACAAGATGCTTTAAATGAATTACGCAGCTTTATCGCCCAAGAATACGGTCAAGATCATTTGCCAAGTAGTCCACGCGTTTACAAAACCAAAAATCAAAATGCCCAAGAGGCACATGAGGCAATTCGCCCTACTTCAGCTTATCGTAAACCTCAAGATGTCAGAGCATTTCTATCTAATGATCAATTTAAACTATATGATCTGATATGGAAGCGTACCGTAGCTTGCCAGATGATTCATGCGTTAATGGATACTGTTGCAATTGATTTTATAACAGACAATAAAGCGCATACTTTTAAAGCAACGGGATCAGTGGTTGCTAAGCCTGGTTTCTTAGCAGTGTATCAAGAAGCCAAAGATGAAGATGCAGCAAGTGATGATAGTGAAGGCTTAATCCTGCCTGAATTCAAAGAATGTGAAAAAGTACCGGTGATTGATATTATCGGTAAACAGCACTTTACTGAGCCTCCACCACGTTTCACGGAAGCATCTCTTGTGAAAGCCCTTGAAGAATACGGTATTGGTCGCCCATCAACTTATGCAACAATCATTTCAACGTTACAGCAACGTGATTATGCGCTATTAGAGAAAAAGCGTTTTAAACCAACGGATGTTGGTCGTATTGTTAATAGTTTTTTAACCGATTATTTCCATCGTTATGTCGAATACACTTTTACGGCGAAGCTTGAAGATGAGCTAGATAATATTGCTGATGGCAAGATCGAGTGGGTTCCGGTGTTAGAGAAATTCTGGCAGCCATTTATCAAGCAAATTACCGAGATTGATGCCACAGTCAAAAAAAGTGATGTGACACATGAGGAAATGGATGAAGACTGCCCTGAGTGTGGGCACAAACTTTCTATTCGTTTAGGTCGCAGTGGTCGCTTTATCGGTTGTACGAATTACCCGGCTTGTACCTATACGCGCGCGATTGTCAAAGATGGTGAAGAACCTCAAGAAAAAGTAGAGCCTGAGGTGGTCGCAGATCGCAAATGTCCGGCATGTGAATCAGACCTTTTAATCAAACAAGGTCGCTATGGTAAATTTATTGGCTGTTCTAATTATCCAAAATGCAAACATATGGAGCCACTAGAAAAGCCTAAAGACACCGGCATTGAATGTCCAAAGTGCAAGAAAAACAACTTTGTTGAGAAAAAATCTCGCAAAGGTAAGGTATTCTACGCTTGCGCTGGTTTCCCTAAATGTAAGAACTCATTTTGGTATCCACCGATTGCCGAGGAATGCCCAAAATGTCACTCACCAATCCTTTTGCATAAGACCACCAAAAAAGATGGCGAGCAAAAAGTTTGCCCTAATGAAGAGTGTGATTATGTTGTTAACTTGACCTCAACAGAGCAAGAATAATCCACTTACCTTCAAGCTTTATAAATTGGCATGAAAGTCCATTCACCTGAAGCGCCTTTTCTGCTAGAATCCGAGACAATCTTTTTTGACAAACTTAAACATTAAAGGAATTTAATTATGTCACAATGTATTAATATTACTGATAGTGAATTTGAATCAGCTGTTGTTAACAGCGAGCAACCTGTTTTAGTTGATTTCTGGGCGCCATGGTGCGGACCTTGTAAGATGATCGCACCGATCTTAGATCAGGTTGCTGAGCATTATGGTGAAAAACTTAAAATCGTTAAAATCAACGTTGATGACAACCAAGATACCCCTGCTAAGTTTGGTGTGCGTGGCATTCCAACGCTAATGGTTTTCAAAGATGGTGAAAACGTCGAAACCAAAGTAGGTGCCGTACAAAAATCACAATTGATTCAAATCCTTGATAAACATATTTAATTTCAAATATAAAATAAAAGTAAAAATAAACTTTTCGTTCAACCCGAAGGGGTTCCCCTTCTTCAACATTCGTGAGAATTTTCAATGAATTTAACCGACTTAAAAAACCGATCCATCCCTGAATTAATGGAGCTTTCACGCTCACTTGGGCTTGAAGCTACAGGGCGCGCGCGTAAGCAAGAGATCATTTTTAATATTTTAAAAGAGCACGCTGATAAAGGTGAAGACATCTATGGTGAAGGTGTGCTTGAGGTGCTACAAGATGGCTATGGCTTCTTGCGTTCCTCTGATACGTCATACTTTGCGTCTCCTGATGATATCTACGTCTCACCGACCTTTATCCGTAAATTGAATTTACGCACAGGCGACAGCATTATCGGTAAAATTCGCCCACCTAAGGACAACGAGCGTTATTTTGCCGTAAAACATATTGATAGTGTGAACTTTGACTCACCTGAGTTAGCACGCACTAAGGTGTTGTTTGAAAACTTAACCCCTGAATATGCCAAAGAACGTTTATCGATGGAATTAGGTAATGGTTCAAGTGAAGATATCACGGCACGAATTATTGATTTAGCGGCACCTTTTGGTAAAGGACAACGTGGTTTGATCGTGGCACCTCCTAAAACGGGTAAAACAATCATGATGCAAAATATCGCCTCATCGATTGCTAAGAAATATCCTGAGTGTTATTTGATTGTGCTACTGATTGATGAACGTCCTGAAGAAGTAACGGAAATGCAACGCTCTGTGCGTGGTGAGGTGGTTGCCAGTACCTTTGATGAACCAGCAGCGCGTCACGTACAATTAGCTGAAATCGTTATTGAAAAAGCAAAACGCCTAGTTGAGCACAAACAAGATGTGGTTATTCTATTAGATTCTATTACGCGTCTGGCGCGTGCTTACAATACCGTATCCCCTGCTTCAGGTCGTGTATTATCAGGTGGTGTTGAAGCCAATGCTTTGCAAAAACCAAAGCGCTTCTTTGGTGCAGCGCGTAACACGGCTGAAGGTGGTAGTTTGACGATTATTGCCACAGCGCTTGTTGAAACAGGCTCTAAAATGGATGAGGTCATCTTTGAAGAATTTAAAGGAACCGGTAACATGGAGCTTCATTTGGATCGTAAGATTGCTGAAAAACGTGTTTATCCTGCGATTAGTTTTGGACGCTCTGGTACACGTCGTGAGGAGCTATTAACCACACAAGAAGAGCTGCAAAAACTGTGGATATTACGTAAGATTCTTCATGAAATGGAAGATACCCAAGCAATGGAGTTCTTGACAGAACGCTTGAAAAAAACGCAAACCAATGAAGAATTCTTTAATATTATGAAACGTGGTTAAGCTCAAACAAAGAAATATTGTTCTATCTACTTCAGATAACCTAGTAAGTGGCACTCTTTTGTCGTAAACTGCAGGAAGTTTCCACTTAGCTCATGACACGATGAACTTACTTTCAAATTTAAACCAATATCAGCATAAGCGCGGCATTGAACGCGAGACGTTACGTATATTACGTTCAGGCAAAACAGCCGCCTCAGGTCATCCTAAAGCGCTGGGTTCAAAGCTTACCAATAGCAATATCACGGTTGATTTTTCAGAAGGCTTGCTTGAGCTTATTACCGAGCCATATGATTCTATTGATAAGACGTTTTCACGTTTAGAGCACATCTTGACGTTTTCCACACAAAACTTACCTGAGAATGAGCTTATTTTAGCAACCAGCATGCCATTAACAACCACAGAAAAAGAGATTAAAATTGCTGATTTCGGTAGCTCTAATTCAGGCAAAATGAAAGAGGTCTATCGTCGTGGTTTAGCAAAACGCTATGGCAAAATTATGCAAGCGATTTCTGGTGTGCATTATAATTTCTCATATGATGTTAATCTTATGAATGAGCTCACCCAAACGCGCAAAATGACCAGTGATGCGCTGTATTTCTCAGCGATCAATCATTACTTTGAGTTTATGTGGCTGATACCCTACTTATTTGGCGCCTCGCCCATTTGCGCTAAAACTTCTGTAAAGCAAAAACCTGACTATCTGACATCATTTGATGATGAATTTTATATTGGAGAATATGCCACTAGTTTGAGAATGAGTAATTTGGGCTATCAAAGTGCAGCACAAGATAATCTATTTATCTCCTATGAGAATTTAAAGGACTATGTCTATGACTTAGTCAATGCTACTAATGTCCCCTATCCTGCATTTGAAGAAATCGGTTTATTTGATGGCAATGGTTTACGTCAACAGCTTAATGGCAGCATTCTACAAATTGAGAATGAATATTATAGCAGCATTCGTCCAAAACAGATTGCTGAGCGCTGTGAGCGTCCGGCTTGTGCGTTACTTAATCGTGGTGTGGCTTATCTTGAGGTTCGTGTCTTGGATGTTAATCCATTTTCAGCGCTTGGGATAGATAAAGAGACAGCACATTTTATCGAAGCCCTATTAATGACCTGCTTGATACTACCAACTAAGCACTACTCAAAAAATAATATCGCACGCAACAAACTAAATTTCTCACAAGTTGTAACACAAGGACGCAATCCCAAATTGCAATTGATTAATAGTCAAGATAAACCGCAGTTATTACAAGCTTTAGGCATAGAGCTTCTTGAGCGCATTGCTCACACAGCAAAAAATATGGGTGAGCAATATGAACAAGCTGTTAATAAACAGCTCAAAAAATTAACTGATCCAACAAAAACGCTTTCCGGTCAGTTTATGGGTGCCGTTAAAAATGGCTATTTGGATACAGTACTGAATTTATCCGCATCAAATACAGAGCATTTGCAAAAACTCAGATTAGATGACAAAGAGCGCAAAGCGTTTGCGCATGAAGCACAAGCTTCACTTGCCGCACAATCACAGCTTGAACAAAGCGATTGCTGTGATCTTAATACCTATATTGATCATTACTACCTATCTGCAGATTGCTCACAAGTAGCCAAGTAAATTAAGCAAATACAATGACTTTCTTATTATTGTGAGATCGATGAATAATATCCGCTTCAACTTGAAATGCCCTATAAATATGCTCTGGCGTTACTACCTTTTGTGTTTGATCAAAACTTAACATCTGACCATTTTTCAAAAGAAGGCTTTGATGATAGAAATTAAGTGCAATATTTAAATCATGCCCAATTACAAGCACTGCCAAATCATGTTGCTGAACAAGCTCACTTAAAATTTGCAAGGTTTGACGCTGATAGTAAACATCCATATGTGCACTATATTCATCTAACAGCAAATACCCTTGATAGCTGTTGTCATGTTGGTTTAACTGCAGCAATGCCCGCGCCAATTGCACACGCTGGCGCTCACCACCGGATAATTGTTGGTATTTCTTTTGACTAAAATGCTCAGCTTTTAATAAGGATAAAGAAGATAAGGCTTTTTGATACTCCTTTTGTGAAAAGTTGCCTTTGCAATAAGACAGTGCGCCTAAGAGCACATAATCAATGACGTTAATGTCTGTATGAATTTCCTCGTGTTGGGTGACATAAGCCATTTGCATGCTTTTTGTTACTGGGCAAATCGCTTTTATATCCATTTCATCTAATTTCACCTGTCCAGTATAATGTAAATGCTCGCCTGAAATCACTTTCATCAACGTCGATTTACCTGCGCCATTTGCGCCTAAAATACCGGTTATTTGCCCTTTTCTAACTGTCATTGAAACATTATCAAGCAAGGTCTTTTGTGATAACTGTAAACTAATATTCTCAAGCGTTATCACCTTAGATACCTCGCTGCAATTTTTGACTAAACAACAAATAAACGAAATAAGGTGCACCAATTAACGCTGTCATTAAACCAATGGGTAACTCAGCAGGTGCTAATACCACTCTGGCAACAACATCAGCAACAGTCAGTAGCAATCCGCCAAAGATACATGAGAAAAGCAATAAATGACGATGTTCGTTCCCTATGAGAAAACGAATAATGTGTGGCACAACCAAGCCGATAAAAGCCACAGGACCGGCAACTGCGGTACTGGTGCCAACAAGTACCGCAATGGCAATGATGCTTTTTAGCTTTTGCCGATGAATATTAACACCGAGCATCCGTGCATACTGCTCTCCAGCGATCATCGCATTAAGATACTTCGCGGTATTCATTAACAACAGAAATGCGATAAAAATACATGGCAACAGAAACAACACCTGCCCCCATGTAATATTAGCAAAACTGCCCATACTCCAAAAAGTAATACTTCTTAAAATACTGTCGTTTGATAGATATGTCATTACGCCAATCAACGCACCACACAATGCATTAATCGCAACTCCAGCCAATACCAAGATACCTAAATTACTGCGACCCTTAGTAATCGATAATAAATACGTTAAAAAGGTAATTACCAGACTGCCAAAAAATGCGCTTAAACCTAATCCCCAAGTGATTAAAAAGCTTGTCTGCACTAAGCTTGCACTAAGTAGCAAAAACAAAATAGCAAATAATGACGCACCACTAGTCATCCCTAAAAGCGCAGGATCTGCCAAAGGATTACGAAAGAGCCCTTGCATTACAACACCAGCAACAGCAAGTGCACTACCAACAACCACGGTTGCAATTAAGCGCGGCAATCTAAGCTCTAATGCTACCTTTTGCATAAAACTGCCATCGACAAATAATTGTGAAAACTGCAAATTTAATGCGCCAAACAACAGCGATAATAAACAAGCCGCAATGAGCAAAACCATAAACACACAAAACCAAAAACAGTATTTCTGGCGTTGTAAGGTAAATAGGGATTTAGCGGCTATATTATATGTTTGCATTTTCGTTCTCTTTTTCAGCTATAAACTACACACTCTAATTCCCTCCACTATGTAAGCGTTGGCTGAGCGTAAGTCGAAGCCTTTTTTAAATCACCCTTCGACTTCGCTCAGGGTGCGATCAATCTATATTTCATTTTCTATAAATAAACCTTTTGTGCTAACAACAGTTCAGTTTGTCCAAACTCAGCACCAAAGTTATCAATACGTGATGCATCAATTGTCACAATTTTGGTGTGATATTTTTCATGCAGATAGTCTAAAACCTGAGGATAAGGCTTGACCATATTTGCTGAAGCCTGCGCAATAACAATCACCTGTGGCTTTAAACTCATCAGCCCTTCTTTTGACAATGGGCGCATACCACTAAAGGATAAAATATTATGCGCTTTAATAAGCTGTAGCCAACGATCTGATTGGGTATCTTTACCAAGCATATAAGCACCATTAGCAGAAATCTGCAAAAGCATTAGCACTTGCTTTGGCTTGCCCTTACCCTCTTTAGCATACGCATTGACAATCTTATTCGTTTGTTTGGTTTGCGCCTGAAGTGTTGTGATTAACTGCTGCCCCTCTTTTTGCTTACCGAGTTTACTCGCAATCTCTTTAATATTTTTTTCAACATCACTTAAGCTTTTTACCTCAGTCAATAGCGTTGTTTTCACATCAAACGCCTGCAGACGTGTTAACACCGACAATGGAGAAATAGACGCATCCGCAATCACAATATTGGGCTTTACACTTAATAAGCTTTCAATCGTCAATGCGCGCATATAACCTACATCTTTTACTTGCTTGTTTTGCTTATTTTCCGCTTTCTCTAGCAGCTTCACGCTCTCAGTATCACTTGCCGTCACATTAACACCTAGCGCACTAACAATGGAACTTGCACTTGGTCCCAGTGTAACCACGGTTTGTGCTAAAGCTAAACGCATGCATCCTACTAGCAGCACAACTGATATGATAAACATTATAATTTTACGCACTTTTTTGCTCCTGTAAGTTAAATGAAATCACTTGCAACACACTTGCAGTTACTGGTGTTTTGCCACTTTGTGCAGGCTTAAAATGCAACTGCTTAAACCATGCAATTGCCGCTTGATCTAACACATCAAAGCCACTGGATTGAATAATTGTGACATCGGCAACCTGCCCTTGTGCATTAATAACCGCCTTAACTTTAACCTTGCCCTCTTCATTATTTTTAATCGCTGAACCTGGATATGTTAATTGAGGCGGGGTAAACGCCAATTTTGGTGCTTGTGTGATTTTGGCAATGGCTTGCTGCTTTTTAACATTTTGCTTTGATACTTCTTTGGTCTGATTTTTCACTGTGCTCTTGTGAACTTCCGCTTTATGCTCTTTTGGCTTAACGATTTTTTGTGGTTTTTTCTCTTTTTTCTCTACGGCAACATTGGCTGTTTTTAGGTCTTTAGCAATCGGTGTAGCTTTTGAGTCTGCTGTGGTTTCTGTGAGCTGCAAAGCCTGTATTAAAGATGCAACGCTCTGCGCCTTTAAATCAGTTTGCCCCAAATGCCATGTTGTTTTTGGTGTACTGTTTAATGCTGCCCAAATTGAGAAATTAATCGCAATAGACCCCGTAATGGCAATAGCAATTTTAAAGACTCTTAGCAACATTCAATCTCACCTAAAAACGATAGTTAAGCTGTAAATAAATGCTTCGACCCATAGATGGCACCAAAGTGCTGCCATCATAATCCTGATAATACTGATCAAATAGGTTATCAACCCCTGCGCTCATTGTGAAACCTTTGACAAAGCTTGGCTGCCATTGATATGCCAAGCTTAAAAGCCCGTATCCTGAGACTTTAGGTGTATTATTTGGCACATGATTTTGTGCAAGCGCATAATCAAATCGTGTTTGAATCGTACTGTCAATAACTCTAATCGGCACAGCGAATGCCACCATCCCTTTGGCTCTAGGGATAGGTAAGGCGCTACCTGCAGGAATGGTATTGCCATCTTCATTACGATATGCCGATTTTGTTTTCCCACGCGTATAGGTAAAGTTCGTCATCACTTCAAACCAATGGTTTTGATACTCAGCTGAAACGTTATAACCATATAGTTGTGCTTTGGAAATATTAATATTTTGATTTACAGCAGTATAAAATGGAGGACCATCATTACCTATATTACTATTTAAGATATAATCATCTACGTCGTTTAAGAAAAGATTACCTGCAACACGCACTCTCTGTTTATATGCCAAGTCTTGTGCATAGACAAAACCAACTGTTTTATTATGCCCTATTTCAGGTTTGAGATTTGGATTTGGTATAAATCGTAAAAACACATAGCCTGAATTAGG
>JAHDDB010000046.1 GCA_020629575.1 Caedibacter sp.
AGCTTGATTAAAATCCTGATAAACAACCTCGAATAAGTTGATTACTCTCAGTTTGCTAACAAGGAAAAGGTATGACTCAGATAAGAAATTTATATAATCATAGACTAACATTGGGCTCAAAAAAGCTATTGCATAAGCATGCTGCTTTTTTTAAAGAAATTAAACGCAAACTGCAAGCAGATTATGTGACGATTATGATTTTATCACCAGATGGCAAAGTATATGATATTCCTTTCTTTCAAGCAGACTCATTACAGCATTGGATTGATAGCGATGACCATGTGCGAGAACCTGTTTATAGTTATCATAATCACCTTGTCATTCCATTTGCAGCTGCATCACTTAATGAAGTAGTGTCCTACTTCAATCAACTATCTGCCAAGGATTATGAGGATAATTTTAGTAACAATACTTTTACCTACCATTCAACACATAAGATATTAGCAAATGGCTATATCTTAAATACTACATTTGCACTACCCAGAACGATACCAATGAGCTCATATCATGTTTACTTAACTTATCGTGTCTTATTTGAAGAGGTGTTTGAATATATCCAAGTCCATATTCTAAAAGAGCTTGAGAAGCTAGAAGAGTTTGATATTTCAAAGACGATAACACCTTTGGAGGTGAATTATTCAGAGCTTATGCCAAAGCCATTGTATACGTTAACAAAAGCTGAGAATCGTTGTTTTATGGCGATATATTCAGGTGTCTATGAAAACCAATCGATTGCTTGTTTATTGTCTCGATCCATTAGAACGATTGAGGGTCTTGTTGCCTCGATGGCAAACAAGCTAAATTGTAAGAGTCGCTATGAGATGATTGCAAAAATATTGCAATCAGAAGCACATTTTCGTTATCTAGTTGCAAATGGAGTACATATTTGATTGGAGAAACTTGCTTAGATTGCAAGTAATATAAGTGCTATTTAAACACCAAGTCATTTGAGTAGTGCGTTTCTGCTGCTTTTTCAGATGTTTCATAACCAATATGAATAGGCAGTTTATAAGTGCTTTTTTCACTAGTAGAGCTGTCTTGTGTCACTGCAATTTCAACTTTACAGCTTGCTGCAGGCTTAAGTATTTGACCAGCATGACAACGCTTATCATTGATGTCAGTGTGAGGCAAAAACTTGATATTTTCAGGTAGTTCGCCTTTTTCAATGGAGCGAATAACCATATCCTGCTCGCTCATGTTGGCAAATGTCGCGATATAAGAATCTACTAAAGGTGATTTGACAATAATAGTGGGTTTATTTGCTTGCTCGCTAGAGTGATAAGTTTTAGATGATTTCTCACCTAATTCATAATTAATATTTATAGGTAATTCATATGTAGCATCATCGCCAGTGAATGCCTCTTCTGAAATGGAAAAGTCTACTTTACAACTTGCTCCTGTTTGAAGCTGCTGTCCTTCATGGCAACGCTTATCATTAATTTCAGTATGTGGTAAAAACGTAATGCCTTTTGGCATTTCAGCCTTATCAATTGTGCGAATAGTGATTGTTTGGTTACCCATATTAGCAAAGGTAGCAGTATATGGGCCAGATTTTGTTGCAGTAATGGATGATAGGTTTGCCGGTTGAGTATTAACAAAGACTTTACCTTTTAGATCGATTAATTTGGCATTTGCTGCATAAATTTGAATCATCGGTTTGTGATCTATTTCGTTATTTTCTAAATTTGCTGCATACTTCTTTAATATACTTTCAGAATCAGTATTTGGCGCCATAAGCGATAATTTAATATCTTCACCTGAGCGAATAACGTGTGTAAACTTAATGAAGCCTTTTTCTAAGTCGGCATTAAGATCATAATTGGCATAAGTTACAAGCCCCGTGTTAAGCGCTTTTCTTAACTCTAATGGCATATTACTAAAATCAAGGGTTAACCCATGCAGATCATCACCCGTATTGTTAGTAATTGTAATATTAGTTTCTTGTTGTGGTGTTATAGTGATTGAGTTTTTAATATCAATAATATTAGGCAGTTGATCTGGTTGTACAAACTGAGTGGTCACTGGTGTGCTAACTTGTACAATTTTGCCATTGATATCTTGAAGGATGACGGTGATGTCACCTTTGATATCTTGTGCTGTTTTAGATAAAAATTTGTAGTTTAACCAGCACGTAGCACCATCTTTTAAGTTTGTATAACCACTTTTAGATTCACAGTAGAGAACACCCGAATCAGTTTGATAATTATCAATGGTTGCAGTCTCTTTGATATTACCATTTAGAATAATATTCTTAATTTTCAAGAAATTCACTTGAGAAGAGCCTACTGCTGAAATGCTTTTATGATCAGCAATAGCTGTAATATCAAGCTGTAAATTAGCGTTTCTATCAATAGCAATTTTTTCAGGTAATGTCACATAACTGTCTGAATAGGCACCAATTGCAGAAGTAGAACTATGAGAGTTATTATCGTTATTATCATTGCCACCTGATTGACATCCCGCAAGTAGACCTGTAGCTAGAAGTGTTGCTATAGTGAGTTGTGACATTTTAAATTGTAACATTATTGACCTCTGTTTAGTTGTTATCGTGTTTTCAAGGTCAAATATTATTCATTTTAGGGTTTTTAAAATAGCGTGAAACTACGTATTTTGATTTTTAGTGGGATTTTTTGGCTATGACCATATTTCTGTCCACTTTATTGTGTAAGCTCAGGGTATGGTGAGCACTTGTGGGTTGATATTTAGTCTTAGACGGTTTTTTCCTGCACCAAAACCCACGGTTTGACGACTGAAGCCCAAAGCATTGTATTGTTTTCAAACCAATGTTTAGCGTCGTCATCATTGACATATTCAATATGATTTTTTGCCATGTAATCCGTGATTTGTGCTTGATCGTTTTGTGCTAATGCGTAGGCGACATCGATTAAATCAAGTGCATTACTGACTTTGATGATTTTACCTTGTGCAAAAAAACGCTGAAGCTCTAGCCAAGAGATACGTGCTGTTTCGCTTAAGATTTTGGCTTTGAGTAATTCATTAGATTCATTAGACTCATTAGGATTGCTCATATTGCGCCTCAAGGTCAGAGAGATTTTCCCACTGCTGATATTTATCATTTAACAATGTTTGCTTTTGTTCAAGTGCTTGTAGGCTTTCTTGCACGGTATCTTTGCTTTGTTGATAAAACTGAGGTGTTGCAATTTCTTGTTGCAAGTTTTCAATTTCGGCTTCTAATTCTTCAATCTCGTTAGGTAAATCAGCAAGCTGTTTTTTCTGTGTAAAACTTAATTTTTGTTTTTTAGTGATATTAGTATTTGCTTTATCTGCTTTATTTACTTTGGTAGAAGATGGTTTTTGTAGTGATTGAGGTGCTTGATCTGAGTCCTTGGCGCTCGAGCTTTTTTGGCGTAACCAATCTTCATAACCACCAACATACTCTTGTAATTGACCATTACCCTCAAAGACAATTGTGCTTGTAGCCACATTATCGATAAAGCTACGATCATGACTAACAATCAGCACAGTGCCTTGATAGTTTAAAATAAGCTCCTCAAGGACTTCAAGTGTTTCAACATCAAGATCGTTGGTTGGTTCATCAAGGATTAACACATTACTTGGTTTGGCAAAGAGTTTGGCTAATAATAAGCGATTACGCTCGCCACCTGAGAGTGAAGAGGCTGGGCTTTGCATGCGTTTTGGGTCAAATAGAAAGTTCTGAAGATAACCAATAACATGCACTTTTTGACCATTAATATCCAAGTAATCTGAGCCTTCGGTGACGTTATCAACAAGCGAAAGCTTAGGATCGATTTGATCACGCAGCTGATCAAAGTAGGCAATTTGTAAGTTTTCACCATGCGTTACTGTGCCTGATTGCGGTGTTAGTTTTTGCAGTAAAACTTGCAGTAGCGTACTCTTGCCACAACCATTTTTGCCTAAGATTGCAATCTTATCACCACGTTGTATCTCGCAAGAGAAAGTATTAAAGATCTGTTTATTATCATAATGAAAGCTAATATCTGAAGCCTTAATTACCATTTTTCCGGATTTATTTGCTTGAGATGCACTTAGGCTCACATTGCCTTGTTTGTCACGGCGGGCTTTGCGCTCTTCACGCAATGCTTTTAATGCACGTACACGCCCTTCATTACGCGTGCGACGTGCTTTGACACCTTGGCGAATCCACGCTTCTTCTTGTTGCAGCTTTTTATCAAAGTTAGCATTTTGTACTTCCTCGGCATGTAGGTAAGCTTCCTTTTGTGTTAGGAACTTATCGTAATTGCCAGGAAAGCTTAAGACGTTACCACGATCAAGCTCAATAATATCAGTCGCAATATTTTGCAAAAACTTGCGATCATGGGTGATAAATAAAATACTGCCTTTAAACTGTGGCAAGAAGTGCTCTAAAAACTCGATTGACTCGATATCTAAATGGTTTGTCGGTTCATCTAGAAGCAAGAGATCAGGTGAGGTAACCAATGCTTTAGCAAGTAGCACACGGCGTTTTAATCCGCCAGATAGATCATCAAACAATGCATTGCCATCAAGTGACAGGGCGGAGAGCACTTTCTCTGCTTCCATTTGCAAATCCCATGCATGAGCATTATCGATTTGCTGCTGTAAGTTATTTAGGTGATCTAGATTGTGCGCTTGTGTTAAATCAGTTGTTAACAGATTTTGATAGTTAATAATTAACTGACCAGTTTGACCAAAACCAGAAAGCACAATATTAAATACCGAGCCTTTGGTATTTTGTGGAACCTCTTGTTCAAGCCATGCGATTTTGGCATTGTCATGGACGATGCGTTCACCGTGATCAGGAAGAATCTGACCCTGAAGGACTTTAAAAAGGGAGGACTTACCCGCGCCATTGCGACCGATTAAACAGATACGTTTATTGGCTTCGATATCCAAAGAAACATTATCTAAGAGTTTATGGTGTCCAAAGGCAAGCTCGGCATTGCGAAGAGAAATAATTGGCATAGTATATGACTGTGATCGTTAAGTTAAATAATTTTGTTAAGTTCAGCAAGGTTGCGGGATGCAAGATCATGCCCAATTTGTGCGCCAAGACGCTTGGCAATAAAACTGGCTGAAATAATGCCACGAATGATATCTTTACCAGATTTATCTTGTTCCTGAATAAGTAAATGATCAATGTGTTGATCGTGCATTAAGCGCGCAATATGTCCTACCAAAGTATCTTTTAATACCGAGTAGTCAAGCATTGGTAAACTGCCAATTTTTGCCATCAACATGCCAACAGTGACTTCTTTATGGTGAATATCTTCGCTTTGTGCAACTTGTGTACGGTATACTCCTTGCAATCTGCGGGTATTGATTAAACCGACAACCTGATCATCGTTGTTGGTTACTAATAATGCGTGTACTTCTACTTTTTGCATCATTTGTAATGCATCATCGGCTAAAGTCTTTACATGAATCACATAAGGCTTGACAGTATGAAAGTCAGTGAAAACGTGCAAAGCAGGTGTTTCAAGAGAGATGACATCCATTGTTTCCGGGTGGTAATAAGGGACGCTTTGTTCTTTAGTGTGTGTCGTGGTTTCTAGTAGTTTATATTCTTTGTATGCCATAAGTCGATCCTTGTGATGATTATTCCTCGTAAGTCTAATCATCATTTCGCTGCTTTGCAAATGCAATAAGCTGAGAAGTCGTAGAAATCAGGGTAATTAGTGTAATCAAGGTAAGATGATGAGCTGATGTTTTTGAACGATTGAATTGCAGGTAATAGCTGTCCTTGACAAAGTCTTTGGGCGTTCATTTGCTAAAAATAATGAAACTATTCATTGCTTTTTAATGCATTCGCTATTAGCAAGAATCAATTACTCAAAAGGGCAAGAAATTCAATAGCATAAATGCTGGAAATTTAGTGTATGATGGGTATAAGTCATGGCAGAATAATCAGCAGTCATAACTTAGCAACTTAAGAGCACAAGAGCTTACTATCTATGAATTTAAATGACTACAAACGCATTGTGATTAAAATTGGCTCATCGCTGTTGGTTGATGATAATTACGAAATCAAAATAAAGTGGCTTGAAAGTTTAATTGCTGATATTGATAAGCTTTACAAACAAGGCATTGAAATCATTATTGTCTCATCAGGTGCTGTGGCGCTGGGGCGCAAGGTGCTTAATTGTATGGGGCGTAAATGTACCTTAGCGGAAAAACAAGCCGCTTCAGCGATTGGGCAAATTAAGTTATCACAAGTCTATCAATCACAATTTGCAGCCTTTGATATTCATAGCGCGCAAGTGCTATTGAATATCGATGATATTGAAACGCGTCAACGCTATGTCAATGCACAAAATACCTTGGAAACACTACTTAAATTTCGTGTGATTCCAATCATCAATGAGAATGATACCGTAGCCACAACTGAGATTAGCTATGGTGATAATGATCGTTTAGCTGCGCGTGTTGCGCAAACTATCA
Organism: Caedibacter sp.; assembly: GCA_020629575.1. Taxonomy (GTDB): domain Bacteria; phylum Pseudomonadota; class Gammaproteobacteria; order Francisellales; family Francisellaceae; genus Caedibacter. Next base: position 6,421 of record JAHDDB010000046.1, read on the forward strand.
ATGCTGATTTATTGATTTTATTTTCAGATATCGAAGGGTTATATACCGCTAACCCAAATATGGATAAACAAGCCAAGTTTATCAAAATCGTTGATGTGATTAATGATGAGATCAAATCAATGGCAGGTGAGAGTCATACTAAGATTAGCTCAGGTGGTATGATCACTAAAATTTTAGCAGCTGAGATTGCAGTTAATAATGGTTGTAATATGCTGATTTGTAATGGCAAGGCACTTAAGCCATTATCAAGCTTGCAAAACGCGGGACGCTTTACGTTGTTTAAGGCTCAAAGAGTTGATCAAAGTGCTAAAAAACGTTGGCTTGCACATCATGTTAAACACAGTGGTGCGCTTACTATTAATGAAGGGGCGCTGCGCGCACTGCGCCTTGGGAAGAGTTTACTAAGTGTAGGTGTGATTGAGTGTGCGGGTGATTTTAAAGCCGATGATGTGCTTACGATAAAGGATGAACAAGGCAATACGGTGGCAGTTGGTGTGGCAATGTTGCATGCTGAGGTATTAAAGCAGGTGCTATTAGCTAAAAGTTATACGCCAGAGACAAAAGTGATTGTTCATCGCAATAATATGGTATTGGTTTGAGAGAGAATTCAGTTTTAGGAGTTAAGATAAGTGATGAATGAATATCAGGCAATAGAAACACTGTGTAAACAAGCCAAACAAGCAACATACCATTTGGCGCCAAGCACGAACGATATGCGTAATCAGGCATTGTTATTAATTGCCGATGAGATTGTGCGCAATGCCGATAATATTCTAAAAAGTAATGCCAAGGATATTGAAAATGCAAAGGCAAAAGGCTTAAGTAAAGCCATGCTTGATCGTTTATTGTTAACGCATGAGCGAGTTGTGGCGATGAGTAATGGCTTGCGTGAGATTGCAAAACAACCCGATCCACTTCATTGTGTGCTATCACATGTACAAAGACCAACAGGACTTGATATCAAAGCAGTCAGTGTGCCACTAGGTGTCATTGCCGTTATTTATGAGTCACGTCCGAATGTTACCGTTGATGCAACTGGACTGTGTTTAAAATCGGGTAATGCCGCAATTTTAAGAGGTGGTAGCGAGAGCTTTAATTCAAATCAAGCGATTATGCGCGCAATACAAATGGGATTGGCAAAGTCAGAGATTGCCAGTGATGCGGTACAAATGTTGCCAACTCAGGAGCGAGTCGCAATCGAGTATCTGGTAGCGCAAGATCAGTATCTCGATGTGGTTGTGCCACGCGGTGGGCGCGCATTGATTGAATATTTGACAAAGCACAGTAAAGTGCCTTTGTTTAAGCATTTAGATGGGATATGTCATACGTATGTCCATCATGCAGCGGATTTACGCAAAGCACTTAATGTGTGTGTCAATGCCAAGATGCGTCGCCCTGGCATTTGTGGAGCGACAGAGACGATTTTATTGGATCGACAGTTGCCAATTGAACATGTTGATGCACTATTAATCGCATTGGATAAAGCAGGGTGTGCGCTGCGCCTTGATCAGGATTTATGGCAGCAATTTTCACAATATGAAAAAGCAACAGAATCTGATTGGTCAGCAGAGTATTTGGATAGTATTGTTTCAATCAAGTATATTGATGATGTTACTGCCGCGACTATGCATATTAATCATTATGGTTCACATCACACCGATGCGATTCTAACCGAAGATCAAACAGCTGCGCAGTTTTTCATGCGAAATGTTGATAGTGCCGTTGTGATGCACAATACCTCTACACAATTCTCAGATGGTGGAGAATTTGGCATGGGCGCTGAGATTGGGATATCAACAGGCAAACTTCATGCTCGAGGCCCTGTTGGCATTAAACAATTAACCACGTTTAAATATCAAGTAGTGAGTAATGGCAGTGTACGTACTTAAGGAAGATGACCAACCTTCTATTTTGATTATTGAAGATGATCAAAAGCTCAATCACATCATGAAGGAGTTTTTATCTGATGAGGGATTTAAGGTCGCGCAAGCGTTTACAGGCGATGAAGGAATTAACCTGAGTCTCACACTTGATCCTGACGTTATCTTGCTTGATTTGATGTTGCCAAATATTTCAGGCATGCAGGTGTATCAAGCAATTCGTCATAGCTATCGAGGAGTCGTCATTATGTTAACAGCGCGTGATGACGATGAATCGGAGATAGAGGGATTAAAATTAGGTGTCAATGATTACCTTAGAAAGCCAGTAAAACCAGAGATACTGCTGTTACGCATTAAGAAGCTTTTACGTGAGAATATTGCAGTTATGACATCAGAAAATGAGCTTGTTTTTGGCTCATTAGTGATTAATAAGACCACTCTAGAGGTTTATTTAAATAATAAAAAGCTTGAGATGCCACAATCAGATATTTCGCTTTTGATTCTATTAGCTGAACATGCCGATCAATTATTAACAAGAGATCAAATATATCAAGAGATCAAAGGGATTCCTTATAATGGGATAGACCGCTCGATTGATACCAAAATATCACATATTCGACGTAAGTTAGGTGATGATCCGCAAACGCCATTTAAGATCAAAACCATTTGGGGAAAAGGGTATATTTTTATCTCAACTGCATGGTGATTTTTGCTTAGACACTTTTTAGACATATTCAGACAGTTTTCATAAAGAAGGGTTTGGGCGTTTATCATACGATAGATGCTTAAGTTAATTAACTATGGAATTGAGGTTAAATGTACAAATTTTTATTAGCAATCACAACACTATCTATGTTAACAAATGTATATGCCGTAAGTTTTCAAATAAACCCGCCAAACAGCAGCTTTGGTGAGAGTTCCTTAAATAACAAAATACAAAAGAGAGGCTATTCTCCAGCAGAGACCTTTGATGATTTGGTCTTGTTTAAAAAATATATTGAAGAAAATGCGCCTTTAGATGCTATTGCTAAAATGACAAATTATCAAAAATGGGTGAATAAGGGACTATTGAAAGCAGGTTTAATGAGTCAGTTAGTTAACAATCAACAGCAGTTTTACAGCACTTTGAATTACTACATTAATGGCTTTACTGACTTTCATACTGCCTTTGGTAGTATTCCTGAGATGACAGATTATCGTTACGCAGGCTTTATAGTGAACTTGCGCTATAACAATCATCATCAGCTAGTTTATAAAGTAGTTAACTCAAGTACTTCTAGTAGTAACAAATTACCGCCAGTTGGCTCTGAGTTGCTTAGTTGTAATGGTTTTCCTGTAGACAACTTGATTAAGTCAAATGTGCTACCTTTTTATTACACCAGTAAAGTGAAGAACATCACTTGGAATAATGTCGTACCATACTTGTTTTTGGCTCAAAAAGGTAATCAGATCGTTTATGGCTTTAAGAAAATCACTATGTGTCGGTTTCGTGTAGGAAAGGTGATTAAAAATTATCACATCCATTGGCATACACCCAGTGTTACAGAGTTAAATAAATTGATATCTCTAGCGAATCAATCAGCCAATGGCATGTCACCTGATGATTTTGCTATTCAATACTTGGCAAATGATATTGCTTTGGTGTCTTTACAAACCTTTCAAATAAGCAATAAAGTAGAGCTTAAGTCTTATGAAAGACTTGTCTCTCAGCTCCCTAAAATAAGAAATATGAAGAAAATCATCTTTGATTTAAGAGGTAATGATGGCGGCTTTCCACAATATGTAAATCAGGTTATTTTGAGCCTTTGGACACCTCAATATTTAAAGTCCTTAGGGTGTAAATTTATATGGAATGATAATTTTTCTATGCAATTTAAAGTGACTCAAAATAACTTTAATGCGCTTAAACAGATGGGGCTAAATGAGCCAAGGTTAATATCAGAAATGTCTTTAGCTTTAAAGAACCAACAAAGCTATCTAAATTATAGGTTTAACATTCTGCCAAGTACGGTAAAGCCAAACAATAAAAACCCTGTAAAGGCAAAAGTTTATGTATTAACTGATAGCACAAATGCTAGTGGTGCACTATGGTTTATTCAAGTAGCGCTTGAGGTCCCTAATACCATTCAAATTGGTCAAACAACTAGAGTTTTTGATGCTACAGGTTTTCCCAGTACATTGATAATAAGTGCGAAAGGAGTTAAATTTGGTGCACAAGTGCCAATGGCAGTTATTAGCTCTCCTACACAAAATTTAAATAAGCCGTTTGTACCTAATAAGCAATTTTATTACTATAATTACTTGGGAGATAATAAGTCTCTTGAGCAATGGATCCAACAATTATAAGTTATCCAAAACCATATAAATTAGGCGATATTTAATGATAAAGCTGTTTTTTAGAAATTATATTCTATTTGCCTTAGTGATGACCACGGTTGTTATTATGCTGTATTTTTATATATTGTTTCTTAATCAGCAAGGGTATATTAAGTCAGCGAATATGTTGGCTCAAGCGCCGTTTGAGTATTTGCAAGAACAATTTCAAAAAGCACCTGAATCCAAATGGCAAGATTTATTGAATCAACTGCAAAAAAACAATAAATACCAAAAGATAAGTATTGTTAATGTTAATAATCTGCCTAAGAGGGTGCGTGATAGCAAAAAGCTCAAATCTGGCGCTATAGTGGGCATTGACACAACAAGTATATTTTCGCCAGATAGCTCAGCATACAATGCGTTTTGGGTATATCAACAAATTGCTAAAACAGATAAATATCTGGCAATACAAGCATCCTCGCCGACAATAGTAATGATTCAAAGAAATACAGAATGGATTAGATTGGTGGCTCAGCAAATATTCCAATCTGTTTCCAAAGAAAACAAGCAAAAAATTATCAAAGAAGCAGAGCAATTGTTTGGTGCCAAGGTAACGCTAAGGGATATATCAACACTGACAGCTTCTGAAAAAGAAAGTATCAAAAAGTGGGGGTTATATGCTTATTCAATTGATGATGATCATGTTGCAACCATTAGTGTTCCTGTTGCAAACAGTCAGTATCTAGTTACAATCGGTGCGCTCAAAGATAGTGTTTATGCACGATACCCATACTGGTTTTTGTTATTAGGAGTGCTTATTTTGCTCATGCTTATTACCTTTATCTGGAGCTACCCATTTTATCGATCTCTTAATAAGCTGCAAAAGCAGGCCGTTGATTATGGTAATGGCAAATTTGATACCAAGCTTAAGGTTTCTAAAACATTGGCATTAAACCCATTAAACAAAGGATTGCATAAGATGGCAGATCAGATACAAACACTTGTTGCCTCACATAAAGAGCTTACCAATGCCGTAGCTCATGAGATTAAAACGCCGCTAGCAAGGGTGCGATTTACTTTAAGTGTGCTAAAGCAAAAGTATAAAACCATTGATCAAAAATATATTAATGATCTTGATGACGATATTGCTATTTTAGATGATCTGGTCAATGAAATTTTATTGCATGCAAAGTTTGATCGCAAAGGTGTTGTGCTAAAAACAGCAGAGGTAAGCCTAAATCAACTACTGCAAGAAAAGGTCAAATGGTTTGCGCATAAATATCCAGATAAAGATTGGACGTTGAAAAATAGCCTAACGGAGATTACTTATGAAATTGATCAAGCGAGCTTCAATCGCGCGTTGGATAATCTATTGCATAATGCTTATCAATATGGTGGTAAGCAAATCACTGTATCACTTGAAGAGCAAAAGGGTGGAATTATAATTGCAATTGCAGATAATGGCGCAGGCATCTCTGATAAGGATAAAGATAAAATTTTCGAGCCTTTTGAGTGCTTATCTGAGTCACGTAATAAAGGAGTGCAAGGTCATGGATTAGGGCTTGCAATTACCAAGAAAATTATTGAGTCGCATCATGGTGATATTAGTGTCGAAACCACTGAAAACAATCAAACTGTTTTCATTATGATATTTCCTAAGCAAACCACAAGGATACAGTGCCTTTAATGCGTTGCCATAATGAACCAGTTGCATCATCTTTTAATGCCACTACTGGGAATGTCTCAATGGTTTTGCCTTTGTACACCATATCTACACTTCCAGCATCAGTGCCTGCTTTAACCGGTGCAACAAGACCTTTAGGGTTTTTGTGTAGTACAAACTGGATATCTTTGGCATCAATATAGCTTGGGAAGCTAATTGCCACGGGCTTTTGTACACCAATGTCCACGGTGTCACTTTCACCCTTGTAAATGCGAATATTGCCTAAGGCGTAATTGGCTGGATAGAAAGTTTTCGTCTGGAAGTTGGAAAAACCATATTCTAGCAATGTTTGGCTATCACGTGCGCTTTGCAAAAGACTGGTTGAGCCAATAACAATTGAGATTAAACGATCATGATCGGGCTTAACCGCTGAAGATACAAGTGAGTAACCAGCAGAGTCCGTTGAGCCTGTTTTGATGCCATCAGCATAAGGATAAATATCCAATAGCTTGTTGTAGTTGCGGGTAACAAAGCCATTCATACTAACACTAGGCATTTTGTAATAGTGATAGTTCTGTGGATAGTCGTAAATAATGTGTTGCGCAAGAACAGATAAATCACGTGCTGTAGTGTATAAGTTAGGGGCTGGTAAACCCATAACATCACTAAAATGCGTGTTAGTCATGCCTAGTTTCTTTGCGGTGAAGTTCATGATATTAACGAAACCTTCTTGCGTACCAGCCAATGTCACCGCTAAGGTGACTGCAGCATCATTACCTGAGGCGACAATGGTTCCTTCTAGTAGCTCTTGAATCGTAACCTCTTGTCCTGCTTTTAAATGCATGCTTGAGCCTGCGGTATGCCAAGCAATAGCAGGGACCTTTACTTTTTGATCAAGCTTGATGCTACCTGCAGCAAGCTTCTGCTCCACGATATAAAGGAGCATCATCTTGGTTAGTGATGCTGGTGCAATGCGCATGTTGGCATTTTTCTCAGCCAATACATTACCTGTCTTAGCATCAATCAGTAGATAGCTTTTGACATTAAGCATCGGTGGTGTAACGACTTGATTGTGCCAGATTTCAGTTGCGGGTGTGATTTTTGGTAATACTAAGTTTGCGGGTGCTTTTGGCACTTGTACCTCAAGGGGGACATTAGCACTTGATGAAACAGCGCCATATGCATTAAGTGGTACTCCCATATAATTAACAGATGTTGCGCCATAAGTATTAGGTTCATTTTGTGTCGTAGATTGCGCTATTTGTGTTGTTTCTGTTTTCTCTGATGTTTTTGTTGCTGTTGCTGCATCTTGAGCAAATGTCAGCTGCGTAGTTAGCAAAGCGATAGAAGACGCTGCAATCAAAGAGATTTTTTTAATAGTAAACATGTTATTACCTATTGTGTTGATGTTTGAATTTATAATGACACTTCAATGTAGCCATTATACTGATCTTAAAAGTCTTTTAAACATAAATACGGCGAAACTTCTATTACAATAGAAATCTGAAATTGCAAACAAAGCACGCTTCGGTATAATGCACTTTAGTGAAAA
>JAHDDB010000047.1 GCA_020629575.1 Caedibacter sp.
CAAACCTCATATAGCTTGATTACATAAACCTCAGATAAGTTGATTACTCTCAATATAATTCGGTAGATTATCTTGATATGGTGCAATATAAATATCAATGCCACCATGAATATCACCCGTAAACTTATTACCTCCCATAATCAAATCAACATGCATTTTCGAGCATGTTTCTTGAAATGTAGTGACCGTGTCTAGAAAGTGCTGACATAATAGGCTTCTAACAATATTGATCGTCAGCACGCCCTCTGGCTCTGTTTGCATATCTTTAATATGCGCAGATATATTTAAAATTTCACGTTCAACCTTTATACATTCACGATAAAAATTCTCGCCCTCTGGGGTTAGTTTGAAGTTTTTATGACTGCGCGAAAACAGTGGTAATTCAATCACATCTTCCAATAATCTAATCGCTTTACTAACTGTTGATTTTGATACATCAAGCTTTTCTGCAACCTTGGTTAATGACTTAAGTTCGACCGCGCGCATAAAAAGATTGATATTGTTTAGCTGATGATAACTTAACCTTTTATTAATCATCTTATCTAACATTGACATCCTGACATCTTATTCCTATTAGTCATCTATGGTTTATATCATAGTCTTAATTGATTTAGGGGTACATACTGAATACCATAATCTAAGCAAAATTAGTTCTTAGTGAGAAAAGTTAGGTGATAACTGGTTTGACACCTACCGGTTTACTGTAAATTCAAGTTTAAATTAACAACTCCTGTAATCTCCCCCGCTTTTATAGCAACATCTCCAGTAGGATTAGGAACCATATACGCATCAAAATGGAAGCTGCCGCTAGCACCTGTTTTAACTTTTGCCACTTGATATATAGCATTGCTTGGGCGAATCATATCTTCTGAACCAGATTGTTTTAATGCAAACCCTAGCTTCGTTATTTCTCCCGCATTATTCTTCCCATATATAACACCATTAGCGCTCATTGCGGAAGGTTGCGGGAGAATTTGCACACCCAAATGTTGTACAGTATACTTGCCATTGGTACAGCTATATGGCAGACCTATTTTTGCTAATAACTCCCCTTTACTTCCTAGTTTTTTTGCCTTTTCAAGTGAAATATTACCTGAAATATTTGTTTCATTAGTGCTAAAACTACATGTTACTGGAGAGAGCACAATATTCCTTATGCGCCAATTCATATCCCTAAAGGCAAACCCCAAGTAGATAGAAAAGTCAGCCAATTTACTCTTAATTATTTGAGGCGAGACTAAAAGATTTGGATCTACTTCGACAGTGAGCTCCGGCTTAAGGATGATTTGATTAGAACCCGTGCTTGTTATATCTTCAAGATCCGGATTAAGACGACTTATACTTGCCGCATCACAATGCCCTGTACATCTGCAACTATTAGGGTCTAAGTGATACAATTTAATCTGACTTTTAAACCCAATTTCATCATTAGGCTGATAATTTGGCACCAAATGACAGTTAGATAGAGTATATGAATAAGCCGATACAAGCTTTGCGCTACCTATATGTATGTCAGGTAAACTAATAACTTTTAACTTCATAGTTAACACCAAGCCACCCGAAAAAAATAATATCTGATTAGGCGTTATCATCACATTTTTATCATAAATATTTGAAGGGTCTACTGAGTTGCGACCATAGGTGCCTTGAATAGCACCAAGACTTGCAAATATATTGGCCTCTGGTTTGCTCTTGAGGTGTGTCACTAAAATTAATTTTGTATTATTCTTACCCTCAGGATCAGATTGGGAAGTTGGAATTGTCCAAACGAAGTTATTAATACTGTATGTTGTAATATGCCCTATTTTATTGACTTGAATGTCATGTAGCGCAGCATAACATGAATTTACAATCATAATTGACACGAAAAAAAATTTTATTATAACATTTATGCGAATTTTCATTATTGCACCCCCTTCATTTATCTAACTTTGAATAAAGCTCACCACCATAATCATTAATATAAATTAAATACAATGGCTTTTTATTAGCTAATACTTTCTTGAGTGTAGCTACTTCTACGGGTGTTAGCTTTAGCGTGGTTTTTTTAAACGGTAATAAAATCTGGGCTTTTTGCATCACAATTGGTTTTGCTTTAGTCACCTTGCTATCGCTATCAGTTGTTTGATCAGGGATTTGATCTGTAAGCCCTAATGAGTTAATAATATATGGACTATTATTATCCAATACAATGTCATTACCATGGCGCTTGAATGTAATCTTATCTTTAATCTCACTGTTGCTAAGCTCAGGAATATCTTTCGGGCGATACATCATTTTGATCTGTGTGTGAATCGCAATTTGCAGTCCACTTTGTAAATGCCCTTTCTTTGAAGTGTTTTCCGTAAGATCCAGCTTAGGTGGCGCCTCTTGAAACTCTAGATAAAAGAGACTCTCACGATCTTTAGGCAAGTCCGTACTGGGAAGCTTTATAATATGTAGAACAACCTGCTCATTTTTAGGTGGAACAACTGTAAATTTTGGCGAGATCAAAAACTCATGATCAATTGCCCCCTTAACTGTTTGTGCTGACTTATTAGGATCACTTGCGACCACCCAACTTTCCAAACCATACGCATTATCTGGATCATTATTCTGAACATTAACCGCTGTAAACTTATCTCCCTCATGATAAATAACCCGCGTTGGCACAGGGGTAACGTGCGCAGAAGCAGTCATTATCGTGCCAAGCCATAAAATAATACCATAACACCATTTCTTCATACTAACTCCATTTTATTATTTTGTTTATTATCTTATATGGACGATATCTTAACTATATTGCATCGTCATGGTCACGCTAGCAGATAAATCACCACCATTGGCTATTGTCTGGATAGCGCTTTTAATGTTATCTGTGAAATATAATTGTGGCGTGAACTCTAGATCATATTCATTCATTCCACTTGTAGTTGGTTTCGCATTAGGAAATTTTGTAATTGCAGTTGAAGCACCAAAGTTTAAGTTATCGAGATCAGCAGCATAATACAACTCAACACCAAAGCCACTATCTGCATTGGATGAATTTTGTAATTGTAAAATATTACCAGAATCAGCTGTTTTTGTTGCTGGGGCATTCATGACAAGCGATAGTTTTGGCGTACTACTGGCGCATAATAGCTTAATATTAACAGGCGCAGGCGCTGTATAGTTCATCATTTTACTTGTGACTTTATTATCGCTTTTTGCTGATTCAAACTGAGTTAAATCATTAATTGATAGAGTGCCAAAATCTACTGTTTGCGTTTCTCCCGCCTCTTCAATCTTGCATGTAGAAGCAGTAACTGTTGCTGTGAATTTAACCGTAACATTATCTCCTGCATATCCTAAGCCTACTGTTAAAGCTGCCAAGGCTGTTGTTATTATTGCTATATATTTTTTCATCTTAATTCTCCTGTTGTGTTGTTTTGTATTTTTAAATAGTTATTTGATTGTGGTCTAGATTGCTGATCGTTATCGTATTAACAAGCTTATTCGTTGTAGTGTCTAGTTGCATATGATCACCCTCTTTGACAGTGTTGAAATAATATAAATTGCCATAAACATGCTCAGCAATTTCCCCGGTACGTGTATCAATTAGCTTACTTACATCGGCATGCTTAGTCTGATCGAGCTTAATAAACAGTGATTGCCCTATTTTTGCTTTGAATTTGCGATATAAGATTGCTCCTTGCACCGGTACCGCATACGCTTCATGTGTTTCTAACACGCCATTTTGGTGCTGTGTATCGCTTAACAAAATATCATTATAATAGTAAGGCATTAGGCTGTTGTATAAGCCATAGCCATTATAATTGGTCTCAGTTAAGCCATCAACGTTAACACCTGACACACCATCTGTATCGATCACTGCAAAGGTATCATTGGCATATTGCATAAACTGCAATCCTGTATAGCGCGTGTAAACCACACCGCCTGACATACTGGCTGATGCTGAATAATTACGCAAACTCTGCATATTGCCATTAACATTAATGTTGGCAACATTAGTCTGTTGAGATACGCCAAAATTAACACTGTTTTTTTGATTACCTGCTTGCTGTAATTGTCTACTGTAGCTATAGCCGATATTAGCTGATGTTTTACCCGAGTCTGAACTTATACCATAACTGATATTATTATTGAGTGCTTGGGACGCCATATCATAGCCTGTACTGTTATTTAAGCTGCCACCATGCTCACCAAAATTTAAACTGATATTTAAACTGATGCTACGGTTTAACTGACCTTGATTGACTCCGTTAAGCACTTTTGACTGATCATAAGAAATACCATAGTTAAAAACTTGAAAGGACTGATTTAAGCTAATATCTGCCGTTAATTCATTGTCATTTGACCACTGTTGACTGTAGGAAACATTGGCATTTAAAGACATATTCCAAAATAGGCTTTGTGAGATATTGAGACTAAAATTATTTTTCTGCCCTGAATTGCCATCTGCTGAAAAAGCGCTTTGTGAAAAGGCTTGATCTATACCGACATAATGACGCGTTTGATAAAAATAGCCAACGACATCAAAACTACTACCCATATTAACAAAGCTTTTATCATAACTAACTTGCGCACGCAGACCACTGTATAACTTACGTGATCCCTGAGTAGTTTTTGCATTAAACATCGAACCTGAAGTCACGAGATTAAGCGCACCATATTGACCGAGGTTAATCGAAGTACCAACACCTTCTGCAACATAATCAGGATTGACAAACACACCGACATAAGGCGAGAGATAATTGCTAAGACCATAGTGCACTTCAGCCTCTAAAAACTCAGCTTCCATATTAGTGTGATACTGCATTAAGCCAATATTAGCGTCGTACATCACCACGCCTGGATAAAGCGCACTTGAAACGTATTGAAATGGAATGGTTGATTGCGTCTTATTCCCACTATTATCTGTGACGATCTCAGTAATATCACCAAGGCCTGCAACGGCGTTATAGTCACTGATTTTATAAGGTCCTGGATTTATATGTGTTTTATAAATCAACTTATTATTTTGATACAACTCAATCGTAATTGGCGTACTGGCAACCCCCTGTACAACTGGCTTAAATTGCTGTTCATCTTGCGGCAGCATCGCAGTGTCATTATTAAGGGTTGCACCATAAAAACTATTACCACTAAAAATATGACTTTGAATATTGTTATACCCCAACATTAAGCGACTACGCCAACTAGGAATCACGGTTGTTGCGTAGGTATAGGTAATATTTGAATTATTTTGCGTTTGAGAAGTAGTATTTGATTTATTATAACTTGTCCCTGCACTCATATTAGAATATAACTGCCAACGCCCTAGATTATAGTGTAGCTGTGCTGAGCCGAAAATACTGGCATTATCATTATCAAAATCATGATTAAATGAAGCATCAATATCATAATTCATCACACCGCCTGAGATACCAAACTCCCATAACGCAGGTGGGGCTGTTGCACCGGATTTCACATCATAGACATAAGATTGCGGCACTAAAATATCAATGGTTTGCGTCATGTGATTATAGGTATAACTCACATATTGAATGCCCGCTTTGCTCAGCTGATATTTTTCGTGTTTGAATGCTTTGAGTAATATTGGTTTGGCGTGCATTTTATTGGTCATTTCACCATTTAACTGAATTAATAGCTCATTTGTTTTAGGATTTTGCATGACATTAACGCTATATTGCCCCAATGGCTTATCATTAAGCCGAAAATTCAACACTTGAAAACCAGAGACTAATTGACCTGATAACATCTTGGCATCTTGCGCTGAGAAATCATTGAAAAAGCTGGTGTCAAAACCGGGGCTTTTGCTCTGTGCCAAGCTTACGCCTGCACAGGCAGAAAGGATAAAAAAAGATATTATTTTCTCTTTCATAGCATAAGACCTCATTATTACAGTGATTCCCCAAAAATAAATAATCACTTAGCTCTGCTGATAATTTTTAAATCTAAATTTAAAATTTTTTTCATCGATTCGCTGATGATAAAATATGATTAAAATCACTTGAATCTAAACACTTCTCACTTCAAAAGGCACCGATGCGTATAAATGATTTACGGGCATAATATAACCATCCTTATCTGCAACGATGGCAACACGATAGGTGAGGCTTGTTTCCGCCGCACCTATGTGTTTTATACGGTACGGTTGTACCGGCTCCCCCCCTATGGCTTTTTGATTATTCTTACCTAGTATCTCTAAAGCGATACCTTTATGTGCATTATCACCAACATAAGCTAAACTTCTTGATCGCCCATAATCAAACACCGTTGATATCTCATGAGATAAATACCCTGGACAATTTTTCAAACGTATATCAAAGGATTTGATTTGGTTATCAATAATATCACCGTACTGATAATGCTTATAGCTCATAAATTCATCAAACTGAAGATAGCTTGAATCACTGTTATTATGATCATAATCAACATCAATCTGGCAAAAAGCCTGTTTGATTGTTGCTGAGAACTGTATCACTGTGGTGGCATGCTTTTCTTGCGCATAACCACACTGCGATATCACAAATAATACAGCAATTAACTTCCTCATTTTACTCCCCAGTCATATTTGAAAACCATTAAAAATGGATAATTATTAGACACATAAAGATTATGATTCAAACCAATCTCATGAGAGTATTATCCAAGCGATGACCATTTATTGCAAACAACTATTAGGAAACGCCTGTTTCCATATCACTCAATACGCATTAAACTCCAAAAAAACGACCATTAGTGAGTTAGCGTTGACTTTTTTTCGCTGGAGATGGTTTCAGATATATGAAATTATAGCTCTGGGGAGATGATATAGTTTTGCTATTTCATATCACTTTACAATTAAGTCTCTTTGACTTAAACATTAGATATCTTCGTTAGGTGCCCTTTGCAAATAATTTGCAGATGACATTGCGAGATATTTTAAATATCAAGTTCAAGATAAAGTCTTTAAGTATTTTGAAGATTTTAAAGTATAAATTAATGGGGAAATTATGAAGAAAATCAAGTATCTATTTGCCATGCAAGTTGCCATATTGTCTAGCCTGTCAACTGCTTATGCATCAAGTGACGTTAGCCAAAAGCTTAAAATCTATAACACGGGATATAGCTCTTCCGGAATTGAATTAGGTCAGTCCTCCGGAGATCTTCCTGATGGAAACTACCATGTATACAAAGGCCCATATAATGATTTTCAGCCCACATGGCTTAACTCTACTTCAGAAAATAACATGGCTTTTCTTGCAAGATATAGCGCATATGGTATGGATGCAAATGGAATATCTCCTTTAGAAGACGGTAACATGGGGCAAGGCTTTTACAAAAGTGATGCAAGAAGCTTGGTTTCAAGAAATGCCACATATCCTTATGGTGAAATTGTTACCGCAGACAAAGGAAAGTATGTGTACTATGTTGAATTCAATGTTCCAGACAAACCTGAGCAAGATCAATATAGCTATAGCATAGCAAGCTCTAAGCTAGGCTTTGATATTAACTCAATAGATCCTAGTGTTACAGTAAGATTAACTAAGGTTGTTCCAGAGGCCTCTAAAGACGGTCAAAACACATACAACTTAGCACCTCCACTTAAAACAATTCCATTAACAATTACTTCATCTGATAGGAGTACTGGTGTTGGTACACATGTCGATTTAGATAATATTATCAAATACTCAGGAACTTATATCCTATCCTTTGAGGTGGATCACCAGTTTAGTCATTATTGGCCATGGACAGGCATAACTCGCAAGCCAATAGGTATTTATATTGACAAGATGGCTGGTACTGTCACTTATCAACGAGGGTATGTCATACCTGGCAATGATGTGACAGTGGAAATAGTTAACAATACACGTAGAACAATTCATCCTTTAATTGGTCAATTTTATGGTGCTCATGGGCATTTGCCAAATTATCTTGGCCCAACAGTAACAGTAAATGCTCATAGCACAAAAGATTTCACTTTTTATAGGCATGGTCCAAGAGGGAAAATGACGCATTCTTTATTCCAAGGAACTTGGTTACAAAACTGTGGCATAAGCCCTAACTCTGTGCCTACCTATCTGGATGGGAAGCCATCTGGTTCTGTTACTGGTCTCGTGAGTAAAAGATATGTTTGTGCAATTGGCTCAACATACCATTTCAAAAAACCAAATGATGTTAAGAAAATCATATACACCATGAGCGAAGGAATGTGGGGTGGCATTGGTCATTCAGGAGATCATGTATCAAGAATTGATGAGATCTCAACAAACCCGTAGGTTTTGGAATATATCACTCCTCATATTTTAAACAATAGCATGATGCTCATTTAATATTAACCCTCAGCTAGAAGATGCGGGGGGAATATAAACTAATGGCACTACCTTAAGCGCCGTCATTACATAGAAACATATTTTAGAGCAGTAATTTCTTGAAGTCAGCAACCACATGTAACCTAGTCTAACGCTTTAATTTCAATGGCTTGTTGCTGCTTTTTCAAAAATAACTTTTGCTTATTCTGCGCCAGAAAAATATACATAACAGGAACAACAAACAAGGTAAAAATAGTATCTACTAACATACCGAAACAAATAACCATCCCCATAGATTGTCTACCAATTGCTCCAGCACCAGAAGCAAAAACCAATGGTGAAACACCAACAACCATTGCCGCCTTTGTAATTAAAATGGGGCGAACTCTTAAGGTTGCAGACGATAATATAGCAGCAATTTTATTTTTACCTTTTAATTGCTCGTGATTGGCAAACTCTACTAATAAAATTCCATGCTTACTGATTAGACCAATTAACGTAATAAGCCCTACTTGTGAATAAATATTTAATGATGCAAAACCGGCATGAGAGCCTTGGCCGATATAAAGTGGTAGTAAAGCGCCAAATATTGACATCGGCACAGTAAAAATCACCCATAAGTGATGCAATGAAAAAACAGGAAAGGTAAAGACGCATCACCTATGGGAAACTTAAATAAACTTAATCGCTTAGAAGAAAGTTGTAATATCCAAGGTCAATGCATTTGTATGTCTATGATCATAGGTATCCATATAGGCATACTCAAGGCTCACTAAATTATTTTTAGACAATACTGGGCGTGTAATATAGGCCACATACTCACTTTTGGCACCAAACATTTCTGGTCCTTTGGAAGCATCTCCAGCAATTGGGTATGGAATGTTTTGTGTATTATAAGCTTGCTGATAACCAAATGAGAACTGAGTTGACTCACCCAAAATATTTGGCGATGCTGTTGCTTGCAAATACCACGCGCCAAGCACTGAATTATTGCTATAATCTTCCTTGTTTGTCGTGGTTGTAGCACCACCATTTAATGTGTAAATATCATAACCAAAATAGCCTTCCAAGTTAACAACACCGTTTCTGTTATCATTCACTTGCTGCCCTGGTGTGCCATCTGCGTTGTATACTGCTTTGTTAACATTGCTTGATGCGCCCATCACACCTAGCCAATTATACATATAACCGATTGTGCCGCCATAGATAAACTTCTGATAGTGACCATCATAAAAACCACTTAACATAAAGTCACCACTTTGTTTATTTGCCTGAAAGTATGCAGCATTTAGGTTGATACCATCTTTATAGAAACCTAAATTAGCAGAAACCACGTTATGATTTGGCCTAAAGAAGCCTTGTGTGAAGCCTGCTGCCCACGGCGCACCATTTGCAAATGAACCAAAGGTTAAGCGATTCTTACCCACCGTTAAGTAAAATGGCGTATCTTTTAAATTACCAAATGTGACAAAGGCGTCTAATATTGTTGGTGTTGAATAACTTGTTCCTGTAATGGTTAAATCTGTTTGAATGTAGTGGCTAAGATTACCTACAAAGTAAACATCCCCCTCATTTAGATATAGCCCTCTCCCTGATTGATATCCATTGGTGAACCCTGGCTTATAATCATTATAGTTACCAGCAACAGTAATTTTATTGCCCCACCACTGCGTGGCATCCCATTCCATTTTACCACCAAGCGCTAGTGATTGATCAGGCATTTCAGCTCGATCTTTTAAGTAAGTCAGCGGAACTTTAGATGAAGATCCTGCTCCAAATGGTGTCATTAAATTATCGTCCCAGAAGAAATATTTACCCGTATCGAATCCTGTAACAGACTTAGCCGCTTTATCCTGAGTCTCAGCTTTTTTTTGAGCATCTTTCTGCATTTGTGCGATCTGTTCAATCTGAGCCTGCAATGATTTAATTTGTGACTGTAAATTAGATATATTCTCTTGATTTAAGCTAGCAGCATAACTTGCAGAGCTCAATATCAATGATGATAAAATAATTCCAGATAACGTTTTTTGGATTTTTTTCATTACTCCCCCTTCTCATTAATGATTAATTTTATTAGATTTGAATATGATTTCACTGTAAGTTAGTTTACTTATTACACAGTTGAACGAGGTGAAAATGCCAAACAGCACATAAAACACTCCTCCAGCCTATTGACAAAAACTCGTTTTCGCCTAATTTTATGTTGCAATAATTTTTTTGATTTTCAAAGAAACTAATACTCAACACCTGTTTCCAGTTGATATTTTCAAAAGATGATATTGTTGCAGAGTAAGTTAGTGCTGATGTGTAAATTAGGTTAACATCCAGTACAGATAGAAAATTATTGATAGCCTATAGTTTTAGCATCTTTTATCATATGCGTTGTGCGTTTTTGCAATTGATGATGGTTATTTGCATAGTAATCATAAAATATTACTTCTTAAAAGGAGTTCACTTAGTGAACAATAAAAAAGGCGTCGACGCCAACATAAGCTCTGCTGAACCAGTTAATCTATTACGAAGAAATATCACATTCGGCCCCAGTTATAACCCAATAAAAACAGTCAATGTAATGCTTAGTATTGATCTATTCCTCTAGTAACCTTCAAATACAAAGAGGAGTGCCTTTAGTTGTAATTACAAACACGCCTTAACAAACCCTTCAAATAAGCGATGTCCATCGCGTGGAGTTGAGGTAAACTCTGGATGAAATTGACAAGCGATAAACCATGGATGTGTCGGAATCTCGACCATTTCAACAAGTTTCTTATCTTGTGATTTGCCGCTAATAACAAGCCCCGCATTCTCCAATGCTTCAACATAATTATTATTAACTTCATAACGATGGCGATGACGCTCTTTGATGCTATCTGCAGTATAGACCTTGTGCGCTAAGCTGTCCTTTTGCAAATGACATAATTGCGCACCTAAGCGCATCGTGCCACCCATATCAGACTGCGATGTGCGCATTTCTTTATCCCCTGTTGCCGTTTGCCACTCAGTGATTAAACCAATTACAATATCTTGGGCTTTTGGATCAAACTCCGTACTATTGGCATGTTTTAATCCCAATACATTGCGGGCATATTCAATCACGGCAACCTGCATTCCTAGACAAATCCCTAAAAATGGAATTTTGTTTTCACGCGCGTATTGCACTGCTTTGATCTTGCCTTCAACGCCTCGTGATCCAAAGCCACCTGGGACTAAAATGCCATCGACTTTCCCGATAACTTTTTTAACATCACCTTTTTCAATATCCTCTGAGTCAATAAATTTAATATTAACCTTAACATGATTGTGGATTCCGGCATGAAACAATGCTTCATTTAATGACTTATAGGCTTCCGTTAAACTAACATACTTACCAACCATGGCGATGGTGATTTCTTTTTGTGGATTGTTAATCTCATAAACCACTTGATCCCATTCGGACAGATCAGCTGAGCGTACATGAAGCCCAAGTTGACTGACCACACAAATATCTAACCCTTGATCATGGTATTTACGCGGAATCTCATAGATGCTTGATACGTCTTCCGCACTAAAAACAGCTGATTCAGCAACATTGGTAAATAAGGCAATTTTACGCTTTTCATCAGCGCTAAAGCTTTTCTCACAACGGCAAACTAAAATATCAGGCTGGATACCAATAGAACGTAGCTCCTTGACTGAGTGTTGCGTTGGCTTGGTTTTTAGCTCACCTGCAGCTTTGATGTAAGGCAATAATGTCAAGTGTAAAAACAAGCTGCGTGACTTACCCAACTCTTGCGCTAATTGGCGAATTGCTTCAAGAAAAGGTAATGACTCAATATCACCAACCGTGCCGCCAACTTCAACAATCGCGACATCAACCTTATTATCAACACCTTGCAAGATTTTAAGTTTAATCTCATCGGTAATATGTGGGATCACCTGAATCGTACCACCAAGATAATCACCGCGACGCTCTTTCTTTATCACATCTTGATAAACACGTCCCGTGGTAAAGTTATTACGCTTAGTCATTTTGGTACGTATAAAACGCTCATAATGCCCTAAATCAAGGTCAGTTTCAGCACCATCTTCGGTAACAAATACCTCACCATGCTGCAATGGGCTCATCGTACCAGGATCGATATTAATATAAGGATCAAGCTTCATTAAGGTAACATTTAAACCGCGACATTCTAATAAAGTTGCCAAGGAAGCTGCTGTGATCCCTTTGCCAAGAGATGACACAACACCTCCAGTAACAAAGACAAACTTGGTACGTTGATTTTCAATACGAGTTGACATAAAAGATAATACATTAAGCGCTGTTAATGTTGGCAAAGAATAGCAAAAAGCCCTTTGTGAAGCTAGCTAAATTTATACTAAATGGATATGAAAACTTTAACTTCACTACCTAAGGGTTAATTCTCACTACGCTTACTATACATAAGGATATCCCCTGGCTGACAATCTAAAGCCTCACAGATAAGTGCCAAGGTTGAAAAACGTATTGCCTTGGCTTTGCCTGTTTTTAAAATCGATAAATTCTGCTCTGTAATACCAATTTTCTCTGCTAACTCTTTTGAGCGCATCTTACGCATCGCCATCATCACATCTAAATTTACAATAATTGCCATACTTATCTCCTAAATCGTCAAATAACTTTCTTCTTCAAGCTTTTGTGCTTGCTGCATCACTTTGGCAATTAAGATAACAACCGCTCCGGTGATTAAACTTACAAGATCAATACCTGACAAACTCAGTGTTAGCATGCGTTGCCCAGGCGGATTGGCAAAGCTTAATACCACCGAGATAAGCGCATCATAAATAAGCCCGCCAATCACCCATGCAAACAAGGTATAACCTAGCTTTTTATAAGCCAATACATTGTGATATACAAATACATTTCCTTGTGAATAGTTTTTAAATACCATAATTAATTGACTCAAGCCATACATTATAATCCCACCTGGAATCATCGATATTAAGAATGCGAACAGCTTTGTCCCAAGTGGCACCGTATCACCATGAATATACTGTATCAAATCATTACCAATGCCAAGCTGCATAAATAAGCTTGGCTGTCCACTACCTGCTGAGCCTTTACTAAAACTTAACCAAAATAAAAAGGTAACAATAGGTATCAAATAAAAACATATTTGAAAAAACCAATAATAACGATAACTTGACTGTTGAAACTTAGACATATTTTCTCCTGAATAATTACTTTTACCACAAATAGGTACGAACACTATAACAAGTTGCAATGTATTAAAGCAATCATTTTTTATTGTTTATCAATAATTAATTATTGCCAAATCATATAATAATGTATTCAAAAGTAATGCTGCAATACTGAAAAATATCGTTAACATAAAGCCTCGCTTCAATCTCACATTCAGCATAAATCTATGTATTAAAAACACTACAAATATTCTCATAACCCATTTCATATCGCTTTTATATCGCTGAAATTTGATATTTTTTGATATTTTTCTGCATTTTTTATCCAAAATCATATGATCA
>JAHDDB010000048.1 GCA_020629575.1 Caedibacter sp.
TTAAAATAAAATGTTTATCGTGATCGATTAACTGTGCTTTTTTTTGCGCAGGAGCCCCCCACAATAAAAAAACAACATGACTTTTATGTTGACTGATCTGACGAATCACATGATCGGTAAATTGCTCCCAACCTTTATTAGCATGTGAATGTGCTTGATGCGCCTCAACTGTTAAAACGGTATTGAGCAAGAATACACCCTGCTTTGCCCAAGCACTTAAATCGCCTGTTTTCGCACTCTCAACACCAAGATCATTGTGTAACTCTTTATAAATATTCATAAGCGACGGCGGTAGCTTAACACCAGCCTGCACTGAGAATGCCAAACCATGGGCTTGATTGATATTGTGATAAGGATCTTGCCCGAGAATAACAACTTTTAGCGATTCAAATGGACATAATTTAAATGCATTGAAGACATCTTCCTTTTGCGGAAAAATTTGTTTTCCTTGTTGTCGCGCATTATTAACAAAAGCCAAGGTTTCTTTAAATTCAGTGCTTTTTTTATAATCAGCCAAAACATCTGACCATGAGAGCAATGAGAGATCTGCTTTCATCTTAGTTATGCTCTGATGACATTAAGCTCACTGGCCATACGAAACCATTCAGCTGCCATTCTATAATCACCGCTATTATATGCATGCAAACCACGCAGCATCGGTGATTTATTATAGGCATTGCGTTGTACACCAATATAATACCAAAGACTAGCTGTTTTCATATCTTTGGCAACTCCACAGCCAAACTCATACATATAGCCAATCACTAAAGTGGCATTGGTATCCGCACTTCGTGCAAAAGGCAAAAGCTGCTGATAAGCAAGAGGACAGTTGCCTTGTTCAAAATTATGATACCCCAATTGGTAGTTTTGTATCTCATCACTTGTTAATTTAATGGAAGACAATAAGGCACTTGCATCAGCTTGAACCTGACGTTGCGAAGTGTTTAAAGTTAACTTGCTTTCATAACGACTATGCAAAGCATCTACCATAATGCCCGCAAAGATAAACAATAAAATGACCAGAATAACCCACTGCATGGGTTTTGATTTTTTTAATTTCAAAACAATCTCCTAGTTTAATCGTTTAGGTTTTCTGCCAATAGCTCACGACGCTGGCGCACTACTTCATACATGGCAACACCTGCTGCAACTGAGACATTGAGACTCGATACTTGCCCCTGCATTGGTAGTTTAGCAAGATAGTCACACATCTTGCGCGTACCAAAGCGAAGACCTGAACCCTCAGCACCCATCACTAACGCAATCGCACCGCTAAACTCACTATCATAGATCAAACTCTCAGCTTCACCCGCTAATCCTGTAACCCATATACCTTCATCTTTTAAGACACCAATAGCACGCGAGAGATTAGTCACCGAGACAAGCTTCATACTACTTAATGCACCACTGGCAACCTTCTCAACCGTTGCATTAATCGTCGCACTGTTATCTTTTGGGAAAACGATAAAATCAACCCCCGCAGCCTCCGCACTTCTAATGCATGCGCCTAAATTATGCGGGTCTTGAACACTGTCAAGGATTAAAATAAAAGGTGTTTTTGCACAACTTGCGACAAGATCGGATAAATCACTTTCTTCATACAATTTAATATCGCTTTGGCAAGCTGCCAATACATTTTGATGTACCACATCTTCAAATGCGTGAGACTGTAGTAATGATTGAAACTTCTCTTTATTGACGAGCTTAAACTCAATATTTTTCTTAGCCATCAATGACTTTAATTCACCCAGTCTTGGGGAGGTGTCTTTACCTTTAAGACAATAGATCACTTTAATACCATCGGCATGTAGTTTAAGGCGCGCCTTGATCGCGTGTATTCCATAAAGTAGTGACATAATTAATTAAAAACTCTCTTTTCTTTGACCTTTCGGCGCACGTAAGTATAAGTGGCCAATTGGAATTCCTTCAACATGTAACCCATGGGTAATCCGATCAACGATTTCTTGGCATTTTTCTTTACATTCCTCACCTCGAAAGCCTTTGGTTACCAACCAGTCTGCAATTTCATTCAAAAACATCTTAAGTTCAGATAATAATTTTTTATTGCGTTCATTCGGACTATAGCGAAAGCGATTAAAATCAAGTGGTTGGCTCCACTGGCGATACAGATTACTTAGCTCAAAGACCACATCCGTGACCATTTGCTCAATCGCAAGCTCAAGCTTGCCCTCGGGCATAATATGCATTTCCCGCATCGATTGAATCTGCTCACGCCTGACATCTGCAATGGTTCTTACAGACTCATTTTGCAGCTCACTTAAACGCTTCCTGTTCGATAAAGTGACTTTATTTTTGGACATAATTACTTAGCTTATAAAGATATATGTCAGGCATTATATACTTAACATTACATTTTTTGCAGCGTTTTCTTGGCGTTTTACGCCAACGACTACCTCACCATTTTGCACCTGAGCGACATTTAAATAAATCAGCAAAATTTATAATGATTTTTATCCATAGACTGATACGATATTGATGTCTAGGGTATAAAATATTAGGGAGATTACTCAAGTGCAAACACACAAAGTAGGATTATTTTCAGCCATCGCCATTCCAGTCACATCAATGGTTGGTTCTGGTTGGCTTTTTAGTGCACAACTCAATGCACAATTAGCAGGAAATTACGCATTTATTGCGTGGATAGGTGCGGCTTTTATCGCCATCATTGTTGGATTATGTTTCGCTAAACTTTGCGCATTATTTCCTGAACGTGGTTTAAACGCCAAGTGCGTATCTTTAAGCCATGGCAAGGATTTTGGCATGGTCTTTGCTTTTGCCATCTGGTTTGGGTTGTTGGCAATGATTCCAACTGAAGCGCAAGCAACAGTACAATATTTAAGTCCATTTATCAAGTTCACGACTTTATATCATGGTGAAAGTCTAACTTGGTCAGGCAAGCTATTTGCCATTATTATCTTAGCGGTTTATTTTATCGTGAATTACTTTGGCATTAAGCTATTAGCCTATGTCAATAATATCTCAACTGTTTTTAAAATCAGTATTCCAACACTAACTATTATCGTTTTATTAGCCGCACACTTTGATACAACGAACCTTGATCTTGCGGTTAACCACTACACAGCAAGCTCAATTCAAACCGCACTTATCGGTGCTGGCCTTGTCTATGCGTTTAATGGCTTCCAAGTAGTTGCATCATTTGCTAGCGAGATTAAAAACCCAACACGCAACATCCCATTGGCTATCATTATCTCCGTGGTCATCACACTTGCTTTATATATGCTACTGCAATTTACCTTCATGACGGCAATGCCGCATGATGTTGCTGCTAAAGGTTGGGCGGCTCTTAATTTCTCAAGCCCTTTGGTTAACTTAACCATGCTACTTGGTTTGAATTTCTTAACCATTTTATTAATTGCTGATTCGATCGTAAGCCCATCCATTACCGGTTTAACCTATATGGGTTCTTGCTCAAGAATGCTTTTTGCAATGGCTGAAAAAGGACAAATGCCACGTTGGATTGCTAAGCTATGTCCTGTGCATCATTTATCTAAACGTTCGTTATTTTTAAACTTCATTATTGGCATTGTTATTTTGTTAAATTCCGCAAGCTGGGCATCATTAATGGTAATCACCACTGGCTTTAACATATTAGGTTATATGGGTGCACCACTTTCGCTAGCTGTGTTAGGTAGTCGCAAACTATCAACCAAACTGATGACTTTGTTTGTCTTTATTGTACTGGCGTTGCTATTAGCCACCTTACCAGAAAAAGACTTTTTACTGAGTAATCTTGCAGTCACTGTAATGATGGCAATTTATGCTGTACTGCAAATAAAACAAGGAGGCTTTAACTGGTTTGCATTAAGTTTTGTCGTATTCTTATGGATTTTGATGTTAGTGGCAAGCTCAGCAATTGCCACTATTATTTTGGCAATTGTGTTCTTTTTAATTGTCACTAGTCAACGTTTTGTGACCAAATTAGGGCATTCACTGAATAAATAAAGATTTATAAAAAGCTACTTTGGATAAAGTGACGCCAATACTTCTTGATTTTTATCACCTTTTATCTTGTATGATTTGATATGTTGATACAGAGAATCATATTCCGCAAACTCACCCTTAGCGTATAGCGCTTTGTTCACAGCAGTAAGCATTAGCTTAAGCGCTTTGTCATCAACAACAGAAGCAACATCCATTGCACTGTAGAAGCTTTGATTAAATAAGACATTACCCCAAGAGACAATTGCATTATTAACTGCCACTAGATCCTTATGATCACATGCGTGTTTTATCTCTTTAAGCGCCTGATTAATATCGGACTTCTCAAGTGATACTTCTTTATGTGTAGTTTGCGATACTTTCTTAGATTTAAACTTGCTAATAACAGTAAGCAATAGGGTTAATGTAACTAACCATAAGATTGCAAAGATAATCGTTAACACCATCCATAATTTGCTATGCACTACCTTAATGACTGTCTTTGTTGGTTGTGCTGCAGAGGCTGTATTTATCGCACTGGTTTGCACAGGTGTTGCCACTTTGCCTGGCAACACTTTAAAGGTTTGGGCGGGCAAAATAGCTGTTTGCATAGTCTGTGATTTCACATCAAACCAATGCACTGTAATCTTTGGAAACTCAATAATACCTTTCTGTGTTGGGATATAGGCAACCTTAAAGACTTTACTTGCTGCCGGTAGGTTATTCTCCACATAATCTTTGCTTTGCGCTTTATCTGGATATGCATTCACACTATCAGCATGTGGGAAGGTTAAATTAGGCAAACTAGCTGCTTGTACACCTGTTGCCGTTAATACAATCGTGCGCGTTACCGGCTCACCAACAGTTAGCTCATTGGAATCACTTGACCAGCTATCCTTTAACGTAACTGAATTGGCAGGTAACCAATCATTAATGTCAATATTTTGTGGAATTGGTTTCACATGCAACGTTAATGGATTTGACTTTACCAATATTGGCTTAGCACTTTGCATGGCAAAAAATGAGTTGGGATTGTTTTGTAAAACCGCTGCCTGAATGATGCTTTGTGGAATAGTAATCTCACCTGCCTGATTGGCTGTAATTAAAAACTGCTGCTCAACCACATTATAAGTTTTACCATTTTGTTGTGCTTGATATTGGCTATTTTTGCCAAAAGGCTCAATCGTTGCATTGGCTAATTGCAGTGGCTGCATACTTAAATTAGATAATGGCTCTGCATAATATAGTTTCAAGGTGTAGAGTACAGGTGTGTTAACATACGCACTATCACTTGAAAGAGATGCATCTAAAAAGACATTTGCCGTTTGTTTACCATGAGCTCCTTGCGCTGCCTTTGTTACCGTAATTGTCAATGGCTTAGTTTGCTCACTCCCAACAGTTAACGCTGGAATGGTGATATTTCCAGTTTTTTTAGGCAATAAAGTCACAATATATGAAATGTCTGAAGTGCTTTTGCCATTGATAACGCTGGTCTGACTACTGGTACTGGTACCATAAACATCAAAATCTTTCTTCAATGGTGCCAAATCAGGATGCTCATTCATATCATCAAGCTTAATCGTTAGCGTCAAACTCGCACCATCTGCTACCTGTGTGCGATCAACTGATGCAGAAACAGCAGCATGCAATGGTTGCACCATAAACATAAATAACGCAGGTATAAGTATAAGAATACTCATTGTTCTTTTGATCTTTTCCATCTTGTATGCCTTATTTACTCTGCTGATAAATCTAATCATTATTCCCTCCATTTTGCGATGTTTGACGTCGCTCATAGTCTCTTAAGAATTTCTGCTTCAATAATCCACCTGGATCATCTGGAATCTGTGACAAAATCGCATCAACTTTCTTCTGACGCAGTGCATCTTCACGTGCTTGAGCACTTGAAATCGCTACCTTTTGTGACGGATCATGATCACCTTCTTTGTCTTTTTTATCTTTTTCATTCTCTCTTGCTAATGCCTGAGAACGTTCATCTTTTTGATTCTTAGGATTATCTTTGTTTTTCTCATTTTGAGCACTTTGAGTGTTTTCAGTCGATGATTGATTATCTTGTTGCTCTTTTTGACCTTTTTGACCTTTTTGTTTTCTTTGCTCTTGCTGCTGATCTATATTCTGTTGATCATTACTAACGTCACTTTGACTCTGCTCATTCTGCTTATTTTTCTTATTTTGCTCATTTCTTTGACTATCTTTATCACTCTGTTGTTGATTAGCATGTGACTGATCTTGCTGAGTTGACTTATTCTGTTGATTTTGTTGATCCTGATTATTTTTATTACTTTGTTTATTTTGTTTATTTTGCTTACTTTGGTCATCTTGCTGATTTTTCTGATCACTATTTTGTTGACCATGTTGATTCTGCTGATTTTGATCTTTTTGATCTTGCTTATTATTTTGATTATGTTGACTGTTTTGCGTATTCTGTTGTTTGTTCTGCTGATCTTTATTCTCTTTATTTTGAGCGTTATTCTGATCCTGCTTTTGCTGATTCTTTTGTTGCTTTAATAAATTCTCAATATACTCAAGATTGGCTTTAGCATCAGCAAAGTCGCTTTTTTTGGCTAACGCTGCTTTATAGGCGGCGATTGCTTTTTGATATTCATGCAATTGCGCTAAAGCATTACCTTGATTATACAATCCAACGGCTGAATCATCTTTTTCAAAAGCACTTAATGCCGCTTTATAATCTTTAGCACGATATAATGCAGCACCCTGCCAACGACTATCACGAAACATCGCTGCTGCTTCTTTGTTTTTGTGCTCATTAAATAAGTTTTCAGCCTGTTGATTTTTATTTAACCACAGATCCTGCCAAGTGTTTGCCAACAACAGTGTCGGCAATAATAACACTGCAAACCCACTGATACGCTTTATCGACATACTTTCTCCAACCAACCTCTTCGTGCAATCAATGCCACCAGAATAATCAACAACCAAATAAACCAATGTCCTTCATCTTTCCATAATGCATTAGCTTTTTGTGTTTCTGTTTTCTGCGTCTTACCATTACCATCATGACTTAACATTTTTGTGACATCCTGATCATTATCAGTAATTAAGCTAAATTGCCCATCACCTGAGTTTGCAAGTTTTTGTAATTCAGCAGCATTCATATTAGCAAATACAATTTGTCCCTTTTTATCAGTAACAAAACCGCCATCACTATTTTTGATTGGTCCACCTTGTGCTGTACCAATTGCTAATACAGAGGTTTTAATACCTTCTTTTGCTAAACTTTTGGCTTCTGCCAATGCTGCAGGTGACGGTGTGCTATCAGTCACTAAAACAATCTGACCGTGAGCAAATCCCGCCTGTTTGATGAGTTTTGCTGATTCTACTAATGCTTTTTGAATATTATCACCAGCAACAGGGACAACGCTTGAATCCAATGAAGGCACCATATTAGCAATCGTATTGCTATCAGCCGTCAATGGTGACACCACAAAGGGCTCACTCGAGAATACGATCATTCCTGTTTGCCCCTCTTTAATCGATTTAAGTAAATCCAATACCTTAAAGCGTGCTCGCTCTAACCGTGTAGGCGGGACATCATTGGCATTCATAGTTTGCGAGACATCTAATGCAATCACACGTGCTGCCACTTTTTGATAAACCGGTTGTGGGTATTGTGACCATGTTGGTCCTGCCAATGCGACAATGCCAATACACCACAATAAGAAAATCATCACTGGTAACGTTCGACGCTTACGTGCCTGCTGCCCAACTAATAGATGCTTTAATAAGTGTGGATCGCAATGCGCACTCCAGTTATTGTCACTGCTCTTGACTCTTAAGATCATAATGAGTAAAACAATCACTGGAATGATCAACAAAAACCACCACGGACGTAAAAAGTGAAATGAATTAAATAAGTGGAAATCGATGGAACTCATATAACACTCCTTTGACTTCTTTTAATCCATAACAATGCCAGAATAAAACTTAAGATCATCGCAGCCCCCAAAGTCCATGGATAAAACGGTGTTATCGGACGAATGGTGATTTTATCGGATTTCACGGGCTCCAACTGATTGATTTTATTATAAATCGCTTGTAACTCTTTACCATCTTCAGCACGGAAGAACTCACCACCGGTCATCTGTGCAATTTTTTTCAAGCCATCAATATCCAAATCACTTGATGGATTAACAACTTGCGGCCCAAACATCGTCTGCATCGTCATCTGCTTTGCGCCCAAACCAATGGTGTAAATCTTGATATGTTCATCTTTGGCAAGCTTGGCTGCCGTATCAGGATCAATAACACCGGCGTTATTGCCACCATCGGTTAAGAGAATCAGCGCGCGTGATTGTTTGGGATAATGCATCAACTGCTTAATCGCAAGACCAATCGCATCTCCTATCGCCGTTTGAATACCTGCAATACCAACTGTCGCATCATTAAGCATTTGTCCAACAGTTTTGCGATCAAAGGTTAATGGCGTTTGCAAATAAGGTTTAGAACCAAATAAAATAAGTCCCAAACGATCGCCTTCTCGCTTTTGAATAAATTCATTAGCAACCGTTTTCACCAAATCAATCCTTGACTCAGCCTTGCCGTTAACCATCATATCTGGTGTACGCATACTGCCTGAGAGATCAACTGCCAACATCAAATCCCTACCTGTTTGTGGCAAAGTTAATGGCGCACCTAACCATTGCACACCAGCGCCTGAGATGACCAATAAAAACCAGATGATTAATAGTAAATGTTTAAACCATGACAAATGAAGTGTTCGTTTAGCCTCACCTTCAGTCATTGTTTGTTGCAATGAGGTATAAAACGGAATTCTAAGCCCTTGTTTCGCATCACTATTGTTTAATCTTGGTAACACAAAACGCAAGATAATGGGTAATAAGAGTAAAATAAAAATCCAAGGATAAGCGATGGTCATCATAACACTTTCCTTAACCATTTTTTCGTTAATCTAATCAGTGCTTGTTGCTCATCAATACTGACTTCTTTTGATGTATAACTATCTAATAACACACGCCCATCACCTTTACTAAAATCATCTGTTTTAAGCTGTTGATCTAGGAACTTCAACCAATCCTCACCGAAGTATAGATGTGCATTATCAACTTTAAGCTCTTGCATAATAACTCGCTTTAAAAAAATAGAAATCTCTGATATCAACGCCTGTGGTTTTTCTGACTGAGCAACTTGTGTTGTTTTATCAAACATCTTTATTATTGCTTGCTTGTGGCGATATGCTTTAATCCTTTCGGCTAAGAACCATATCATCAGCGCAATCACAACTAAGGCAACAACGGCCACAATATACCAACCCACTGCCAACGGCCAAATCGATACCGCAGGCGGAAGATGAATGTCTTTTAGTCCTGCTAATACATCAGTAGTCATAGCGCATCACTCCATGATTTAAGGTTTTTACCACATCATCATTCGTTGCTAATGCGACAAATTGCATATTGTGTTTACTTGATAGTGCTTTGATCCTATCTAGGCGCTGATTAAATGGCTCAGCATAGCGCTTATGCACGTCTTTATCCGCAGCATTTAGCTCTAAGAAATGCAACTGCCCATCACTAAAGCAGTATTGCCCTCTATCAGGTAAACTCGCTTCTAATGGATCATAAGTAAATACTTGGATAATCTCACTCTTGCGATTAATTAATTTCAAATACTGTTCAGCTTCATCATCAAAATGTACAAAGTCACTGATCACAATCACAACACTACCACTTTTAAGTGTTTTTGATAGATTCTTCAGTGTCATTGCCATTGAGTTGCTATTTGATGGTCTTAGCATATTTTCTGGGTCACTCAGGCATTTGAAAAACTTCAATAAATGCGTGCGACTACGTGCTGGTGTTAACTGATATAACCCTTCATCTGAAAATACCACACCACCGACTTGTTCATGATGATTCAGTGCTGCCCAACCTAATAATGCACATACCTTAGCCGCGAGTACACTTTTGAAACACACACGTGTTCCAAATTGCATCGATGCAGTTTGATCAACAATAAAATAAATCGCACGTTCTCGCTCTTCTTTATATACCTTGGTGTAAGGTTTACCAAGACGCGCGGTTAGCGGCCAATGCATTAAACGAATATCATCACCTGGTTGATAATGTCGGACCTCTTCAAAGTCCATTCCTCGCCCTCTGGCGCGTGAGACATGTTGACCGACCTGATTGGTATTAACACGTTGACTATTAAAAAATTGAATATTTTGTGCCTGAAAACGCAAACTCAATAATTCATTAATATTTGCCGTTATACCTTGTTGATCACTTGTGTTTTTTGAATTCATCAGCGTTTCCCCTCTTCCACTTATGGAATCGGCACGGCTTTTAAAAGTGCATCAATCACATCATCACTGGTAATATTATCAACTTCAGCTTCAAAGCTTAGCAATATTCTATGCCGTAATACCTCGTGAATCACCGCATGCACATCATGTGGTGATACATAGTCTTGTGCATTAAGCCAAGCATGCGCACGTGCCGCGCGCTCAAGCGCAATCGTACCACGTGGACTTGCCCCAAAACGAATCCACTTAGCTAAATCTTCATCGTATTTCGCGGCATCGCGTGTGGCTAATACCAATTGAATCATATACGCCTCAACGGCACTAGACACATGCAGATCTAACACTTGTTGTTGCGCTGTAAATATTTGATTTTGTGTTATTAGCGGTGGTTTTTGCAAGTTCACTGAACGATTGCCACGGTTTAATGCTAAAATCTCTTTCTCCATTGCCGCATCTGGATAGCCGATTTTGACATGCAGCATAAAGCGATCTAATTGTGCTTCAGGTAAAGGATAAGTCCCCTCTTGCTCAATCGGATTCTGTGTTGCCATCACTAAGAATAAATCAGGCAATGGATAGGTTTGTTTACCAATGGTAATTTGCTTCTCACCCATCGCCTCTAATAGTGCAGATTGCACTTTGGCAGGGGCGCGATTGATCTCATCAGCCAGTAATAAGTTATGAAACAAGGGCCCCGTTTGAAACTCAAAGCTTTGACGCTCAGGAATATAAATCTCAGTTCCTGTTAAATCCGCAGGTAACAAATCAGGGGTGAATTGAATACGGTGATATGAACATTCAATACATTCAGCTAATGTTTTGATTGCCGTGGTTTTAGCAAGACCAGGTGCGCCCTCAACCAGTAGGTGCCCTGATGATAATAAGGCGATTAGAAGGCGCTTTGTCAAAGCGCGCTGACCAACAATGCGCGCATCTAAATACGCTAATAAACTGTCAAAATCCTGATATACCGACATAAACCCTCCTAAGGCTTTAAAAACTTCATATAGTTAACGGTCTTTATTTTATAAACCCATTTATGAATTTCAAGCCCCATTACGCTCATGTTGTAAATTTCCAAAATTTGATTTTACGTTTAACTTTGAAGGTCTTACACTATGCCAATTCAAAAAACACAAGCACACTGTATGTTACGCAAACTCTTCCAACCGGCAAAGGCTATTGCCCTTTTACCAGCACAACAAGTTAAAAAACTTTACCCACAATGGCGTTTACGAATGTTTTTAGTCGCCTATATTGGTTATTTTACGTATTATTTTGGACGTAGTAGTTTTGATGTCTCAAAGCAATACATTACCACCTTAACAGCTGACCAACTGGGCTTAATTGGTGCGGCTTTAGGTGTCGCTTATGGTTTAAGTAAATTTTTGATGGGAAATATTTCTGATCGCAGCAATGCCAAGATCTTTCTTGCCACGGGCTTATTCATATCTGGCATATTGAATCTACTCTTGCCTTCTTGCTTAAGCGCTGGGGTCACGGTGATGTTTGTCATTATGTTTATCAATGGTTGGGTACAAGGTATGGGATGGCCGCCTTGCGCTAGAATCATGACTCATTGGTTTAGTGATAAAGAACGCGGCACCAAAATGGGGATATGGAATACAGCACATAATGTCGGTGCCGGAGTTTTAGCTATTGGCGTCGTTCCATTGGGAATATTGCTTTTTAAAGACAACTGGCATGGTTTATTTTATCTAGCTGGAATCCTATGCATTCTGGTTGCGATTTTGATTATTATCTTTGGCGCCGACACACCACAATCCGTAGGCTTACCAGCTATCGAAGACTACAGCCATGATTACCCGCCTGAATCTTGTGACAAAACTAAAGCCAATCGTGAAAAAGAGCTCTCAGCCAAGGATATTTTCTTTAAATATGTTCTAAACAATCCATGGATTTGGACCATTGCCATAGCAAATGCTTTTGTTTATTGCTCACGATATGGCTTACTTAGTTGGTCAACCTACTACTTGGTGCAAGTAAAACACATGTCAAAAACCACGGGGCTTCTTGGCTTTGCACTATTTGAGCTGCCTGCCATTCCAGGGACAATTTTAATTGGTTGGTTAACTGACAAAGTGTTCAATGGACGCAGAGCACCCATGAGTGTTATTTGCATGGTGTTATTTATTGCTGTCTTATTCGTTTATTGGCAGAGTGACACCCCATGGATATTGTTGTTATCACTATCTTTAATGGGCGTACTCATCTATGGGCCTGTTGCATTAATTGGAATTTTAGCGCTTGATTTAGTACCTAAAAAAGCTGCTGGCACCGCCGCAGGATTTACTGGTCTTTTTGGTTATTTCCTAGGGACTGTTGGTGCACAAGCAGTTATCGGTATCATTGCCACTTATTATGGCTGGGATGAAGTATTTATCTTTTTAATTTCAGCTAGCGTTATCGCTACAATACTATTGGCGTTATGCTGGAATCTGCATAACCGTAAAGAACATCATTAAGTGTTTAGACTTTATCCCAATAAACTTTAATGTCTGCAACAACATTTTGTGGAATACCAACATAATCAAGTTTTTGAGCAATCTTGTCACCTTGCTCAGAATAAGCAAACGTAAAGAATTGCTTAATATCTTGGTTGATGCCTTGCTTTGCTTTCTCAGGTAATAAAACAAAGGTCGTGGCAACAATTGGCCAACTGTTATTACCCGGTTGATTTACCAAGAGTAAATTGTAATTATCCTTTGCCTGCCATGATGCATATTTTGCAGCACTTGCAAAACTATTTAAATCAGCAGTCACTGTTTGACCACTTTGATTAATCAGTTTAACGGTTGGGATATTCGCGGTTTTGGCATAGGCATACTCAACATAGCCGATACTATCATCCACTTGTTGCACTTGTGCTGCAACGCCTTGGTTGCCTTTAGCACCAATACCTACCGGCCATTGCACTGAGGTATCAACACCAACTTGTTTCTGCCATACAGGGTTAACGGATGCTAAGTATTGCGTAAAGTTATAAGTTGTCCCTGAGCCATCGGCGCGATGTACCGTGATAATCGCACTATGTGGTAACTTAAGCTTTGGATTTAACGCAGCAATCGCTGGATCATTCCAATACTGGATTTTACCTAAATAAATATCTGCTAATACTTTACCACTTAAGACAAGTTCATTCGTCTTAATGCCCTGAACATTAATCACCGGCACAATACCGCCAACAATTGCAGGGAATTGTAATAAATTGTACTTACTAAGTTCTGCATTACTCAATGGTTGATCTGATGCTGCAAAATTAACAGTACCTGCAAAAATCTGGCGCTGCCCGCCACCTGAACCAATTGGTTGGTAATTAATTTTAACACCTGTTTGATTATAATATTCATTTGCCCAACGTGACATCGCAGGATAGATAAAGCTTGAATGCGAATCAAGGGTTGAATAATAATCAAAAATAAAGTTTACGAGTTGCCAAT
>JAHDDB010000049.1 GCA_020629575.1 Caedibacter sp.
ATCTTAAGTGCTCCTTTAATTATTTAATTACTGTTCATTTTTCTGGGGTGAGTGTTATAACACTTATCCATCATCGATAATCAAAATTAATAAAAGCTTAAGGTGTCACAGCAAATATAAATAGTTTTAAAAAATCAAATTTAATAGCTAAATTTCAATAATAATTTCGCTTGAAGCAGCACGAAACTTTTTTGGCAAATCCATGGCACTATAACCAAATGCACACATCACACCTGAGAAATCAAAATCATCAAAATTGATTTGTTGTTTGTTTAACATAATCAACTAAGCGTCCCATGGCATCTTTTAAAACACTAACATCATCTGCACAGCTAAGGCGTAGATAACCTGGTGCGCCAAAGGCTGACCCTGGCATAACAGCCAAATGCTTAGTTTCTAATAAATGCAAACAAAAACTCACATCATCTTTAAAGCCTAATGCTTCAATAATTGGCTGCACATAAGGAAATAAATAAAAGGTTGTTTCAGGTAATAGACAATCAATCTCTGGCACACTTTGTAACGCCCCATAACAAAAATTGACACGTTCTTGATATGTAGTTAGCTGTTCAAATAGTGCTGATCTTGGTAAGTTGAGTGCTTCTATCGCGGCATACTGTGAGATAGAACACGCGCATGACATCGATTGTGACTGATAACGCTTGAGCATATTGACCATATCCTCGGGTGCGATGATATAGCCAATACGCCATCCTGCCATCGCATAACTTTTGGATACGCCATTAACAATGGCGTAACGCGATTTTAACTCAGGCGCCACTTCAATCAATGTCAATGGACGATCTCCCCAATAAAGCATATCGTAAATATCATCACTAATAATCCAAACATCGGGATAATCTTTTAATACGCGAGCGATCATATTTAATGTTTCTTTATAATATATCGCGCCGGTTGGGTTATGTGGAATATTAAGCACTAATGCCTTTGTTTTGGCAGTTAATTTCGCTCTTAAGTCATGCTCCGTTGGCTGAAAATCATTGTGATGCGTTGTCTCAACGACTACCGGTTTACCATGCGCAAGCTTGATCATATCAGGATAAGATGTCCAAAAAGGTGAGAAGAAAAGCACTTCATCACCCTCATTTAAAATACAATTAAAAATGTTGTATAGACTGTGCTTAGCTCCTGTCGTTACACACACTTCATTGTTTTGGAAATTAAGCTGATAATCGCGGCTGTAACGTTTAATAATTGCCTCTTTTAGTTCGGTAATACCGTCTACTGGTGTATATTGTGTGCGATTTTCATCAATCGCTTTTTTAGCCGCCTCTTTAACCTCATTCGGTGAATGAAAGCCTGGTTCGCCAACAGCCAAAGAAATCACATCTTGATGCCCTGCTTTAATAAGACTTGCTGCACGCGCTGCCATTTCAGCGGCTTTTGAACCTTCGACATTCAGTACGCGCTGACTAAAGCGTTTTGCTTGATCTAACATTTAGCTTTCACTCCTTAAAATTCTTGACTCAACTTATTGATTATATTGATTGATGATAAGCATCTATTGTTTTATCACAAACTATTATAAATTGCTCATACTTCTCTAGCACAATGGCATCAATCGTATAATTATTATGCTGAAACGCCTTTTCAAGGTTTGCCAATTTATTTTTAAGCACGGGCACACCACAGTAACTAGCCCCGCCGTGAAGCTTATGTACCAAATCTCTTAAGCGTTTACCTTCATTATTTTCATAAGCAGTTACAATTTCTTCAACGGCATCACTTAAAGAGTTCATAAATGCCGCCAACATCTCTTTAGCAAAAGCAATATTGCCGCCTGCTAATCCTGAAGCAAGCTCAATATCAATATATTTTTTGCTCTCTTTTGTATCACTACGTTGAATTATTTCATTCATTATTTGTTGATCTTGATTCATTTGATCATGTTGGTCATTTACAGCATTTCCAACGTGCATTGTGGTATCACGGTTACCTAAGTAATGTATCAACAGTTCAGATAATGCATTATCATCAATCGGCTTAATTTGGATGGCATCAAAACCCTCTTTTAACAGGCTCTCACCTTGTCCTTCAACGACATCTGCTGTCACTGCAATGATAGGTACATCACGATAGCGCGCATCTTGACGCAAGGCATGGCATAGCTCAACACCATCCATCTCAGGCATATGTACATCAGTTAAGACCATCCTGAAATTTTGCTTTTCTATTAATGACAAGGCCTCTTTTGCACTAAAGGCATCAACTGGGGCGTAACCTTTTGTTTTCAACAAAATATGCAAAAGCTTTAAATTAATAGGATTATCATCAACGATAAGTATCGAATTTTCTGCTTGCATATTAGGTATGTCATCTACCGTGTCAGCCTCTTTTGTTTCACTCAACTCAAGAGAATTCTCTAAAAAAGAGACCAGTTTATTCGGCTTATATGGGTAATTTAAACAATTCTTAAGACCTAGCTTATGTGTATAATCAAACAGTTCATTTAACGGCATATTAGCAATAATAAAGATATCTGCTTGGGTAAATGATTGTAAATCCATGATTAAGGATTGTTTTAGTTTCTGCATCTTAGGTAAAGTATTATAAATCAACACAATATCAACTGTATCTTGCTCAACCACAGCATCAATCAATGTGGTTTCACTGTCACAATAAATATATTCAATACCAAATAGTGCAATATGTGCAAGAAACATCTCTCCAGCATATTGACTCTGGCTATAAATAATAAGCTTCTTAACACTTATCGACTTTGTTTCTTCAACGGTTTGAGCTGAGACTTTATCAAAGAACACATTAAAATTAAAGCATGCCCCTTGATCTAACTCACTTTCAACATGAATCTCCCCACCCATTTTTTCAATAAGTGTTTTACTAATAGTAAGTCCCAGTCCAGTGCCTCCATATTTGCGACTGGTTGATAAATCCGCTTGGGTAAATGCATGAAAAAGTTTATCAATTTGCGCTTGAGATAAGCCAATACCTGTGTCTTTAACTTTAATACATATTTCAACTTGGTGTTGATGTGTTGCTTTTAAATCAACATTGACACAGACACTTCCTTGCTCGGTAAACTTCAATGCATTGCTCACAAGATTCGTTAAAATTTGGCAAAATCTTAACGCATCACCCATAACCATTTGCGGCAATTGTGGGCCTAGTAATACACCAAAGTCAATCTGTTGTTCAATGACTTTGGGTTTAAACAGCATTATGCAGTTGGTGATTTCTTCGCGTAGATCAAAAGGTTGATATTCAAGAGTCAAGTTTCCTGATTCAATCTTTGAGAAATCCAGAATATCGTTAATAATACTCAACAGATTATTAGAAGATAATATAATTGTTTCTAAATACTCACGTTGCAAAGAACTCAGATTGCTTTTTGCTAATAAATCTAAAAAGCCTAACACCCCATTCATGGGTGTGCGGATCTCATGACTCATATTTGCCAAGAATTTACTTTTTATCTCGCTCGCTTCAATTGCTTCTTTGCGTGCTTGATCTAATTGAACATTTTGGCGCTCAATCGTTTTCAACGTATGTCTTAACTCTCTTGTTGCTTGTTTGATATTGCGCTGCATTTCCTGATGGGCATTATTAAGCGATAGCGCCATACTATTGACACCTTCTTCAAGGTTCTTAAGCTCGCCAGGTGGATTGCCATCAAGCTTAGTATCTAACGCACCTTCTTTAATACGCTTCACTGCATTAATAATATCAAAAAGCGGATTGATCAAATCTCCACTTAAACGTAGTCCAAATAAGATACTTACCGTTAACCCAATCAACACAATAAGCAATGTTGCAATAATTGCCTGATATTGATTCATAATCGTGTTTTCGCGACTAAGCGTAATCACGACCCAACCAATACGTTGGTCTTTCTCCGTATAAAGCTTACCAACACTTTTTTCTTTTGGGTTAACTGTGCGTGAAATAACTGGTGCTAAAAACTGAATATTTTTATGCCCTTCTTGCATAAAGATTTTTTTACTCATCAAGTCTGAATTTTCTTTGAAAAAATGAGGGTTTACTTGTGGAATTCTACCCGTGAATGTTAATAAATCACCATCACTGTCATAAATCGCAGCCATGCGCACATCTGGATAGCTTAAAATATTATCCGTGACATTTTGTAAGATAATCTTGCTGTCAAAGTACAGACCATATTCAGAGGCGGCAACAAGTTCAGTAGTAACTGCCTCACCACGAATATATAGATTACGATCCAAATCAGAAAAGCGCATACTGATAAAATAAAAACCAAGCAAGGCTGACACTGTCAGTGTTGGTAATAAGGTTAATAAAATCATCCGACCGCGGATGCCAACATTTTTAAGCATAAGATGTGCTTTTGATTTAGCGCGTTTAATGATGAATTATATCACCCATAAATCATTTTGCAGTGGGAAACTGCCACCTATCCTTTAAAGAGTTTACGAAACCAAGAAAATCGTTGCCCATAAGGCGGATAAAGCCAAAGGGCACTATTGAGTCTACTGCGCTGACAAATTGATTTGGCATTAGAGAATGTTTTAAACCCTTCAAAACCGTGATAGCGCCCCATACCTGAACTACCAACGCCACCAAAAGGCAGATCATGCTGCGCGATATGGTTTAACACATCATTGATACACATCCCGCCACTAATAATATTCCTATTAATATACTCTTGTTCAGCACGGTCATAACTCAAAAGGTAAGCAGCCAATGGACGAGGTTTTTGGTTAATATAACTTATCACCTCTTCAATCGATTGATAGCTTAACACAGGTAACAATGGACCAAAGATCTCATCTTGCATCACTTGTAAATCCTTCTTTGGATTTAATAGCAGTGTAATTGGCATTTTTCGACTTTGGTCATTCGTTACTTTAAATACATCTAATGTAACAAACTTAACACCTTGACCTTTTGCCTCCTCAATATATTCTTGCAAGCGATTAAACTGTGCCTCATTAATCACGCTACTATAATCATCATTAGTCATGTATTGCGGATACATTTCTTTAAACGCTACGTCCATTTCAGCTACAAATGCCTCAAGTTTTTGCGCATGAACAAATACATAATCCGGTGCAATACAGGTTTGTCCGGCATTTAAGCCTTTGGCAAAAGTAATCATTTTAGCCGCTTTTTTTAAAGGAAAGTTTTGACTGATAATTAACGGCGATTTGCCGCCTAACTCAAGCGTCACAGGTGTTAAATTTTTAGCGGCAGCCTCCATTACCTTTCTGCCAATAGCCGTTGATCCAGTAAAAAACAAATGATCAAAAGGTAATTCGCTAAAACTTTGCGCCACTTCAGAATCACCTGTGACAACCGCCACTTCATCAATATTAAAAGCGCGTTTGCAAATTTCTATAATCATTCGATTGGTCTTAGGTGTATGCTCTGAGAGCTTAATGCACACCCTATTTCCCGCAGCCAAGGCATAGATAAGCGGTGATAAACTCAGCAAAATGGGATAGTTCCATGGCACCATAATGCCAACAACACCCATTGGCTGATAATAAATATAATTTTTAGCAGGTTTAAAAATCACACTGGTATGACGTTTCTCTTTAGCCATCCAACTGCGCAAAGATTTAAGGACATATTTAATGGTGCTCGTAACTTGAAAAATCTCACTCAACCAAGTCTCATTGGCACTGCGATGACCAAAGTCATTGCTTACTGCATCAATCAATGCCTCTTCATGCTTTAATAATGCTGAATATAAACGCTTAAGTTTATCTTTACGCAATGTATAGTCAGGATATTGATCAAGTGAAAAAGCTTTTTGCTGTAGTGAAAAAAGTTTTAATAAATGCGTTTTATCGATATTTTCCATTGATCTAGCTATTCCTTTGCTTTTAAGTAACTGAGCTAATTAATTATAGTTTATTGACTTAAACATCCTATTTACAGAGGTTATACACTTCCCTTATTTCAACACCCCGCCTCACAAGTTCGGCACCCCTATTGCAAAGAGGGGAATATAAAATCACAATTGCCGAATTCCCCTCTTTGCAAGAGGGGTGGCAGTCGTAGACTGACGGGGTATTTTAAAAACCATAGTTTTTCTAGGATGCGCAACTCCAACCTATTTTTTGTTAACGACTCTTATTCGCCAAACGATCTCTTTCGCGCTTTTGCTGTTTCTGCGCTTTACGAATTAATCCTGCTTGTTTTGCCTCTTCACCGATATGCAACTCGCCTCGTTCACGCGCTAATTGGCTTTGTTTTTCACGTTCTAAGAAACGTTTTCTTTGTTCAGAGGTATGATTCCCCTTACAATGATGACAAGATACACCTTGCTCATACTCAGGTTTCAGCTTATCTTCTTCAGTAATTGGACGACGGCAAGCATAACATTGATCATATTGACCTTTGGCTAAATCATGCGTCACAGCAACACGTGAATCAAAGACAAAGCATTCGCCTTGCCATAGACTTTTTTCTTCAGGCACTTCTTCAAGATATTTTAAAATCCCACCTTCTAAATGATAGACCTCATCAAAGCCCTGCTCTTTCAAAAAGGCAGTTGATTTTTCACAGCGAATGCCACCGGTACAAAACATTGCTACTTTTTTGTGTTGTGTCTTATCCAAATGTTTTTCAACATATTCAGGAAACTCACGAAATGTCTCCGTATGCGGATTAATCGCATTTTTAAATGTACCAATATCAATCTCGTAATCATTGCGTGTATCAATTAATAAGACCTCAGGATCAGAAATTAAGGCATTCCAATCTTGTGGTTT
This sequence comes from Caedibacter sp., assembly GCA_020629575.1. Lineage (GTDB taxonomy): Bacteria > Pseudomonadota > Gammaproteobacteria > Francisellales > Francisellaceae > Caedibacter. Next base: position 6,735 of record JAHDDB010000049.1, read on the forward strand.
AACATAAGTGCCACATACTTTAAGAGGATCTAATCCTTCGACACCTAAGGTCACAATTTCTTTTTTTAGCTTCACTTTGGTGCGATTAAAAGGAATGTGCTCATCAAATGATTCTTTATGTACCAGATTAGCCAAACGTGCATCAGATTTTAAAAACTTAAGTACCGCTTCAATACCTGCTGCGGTTCCCGCAATCGTACCATTGATACCCTCTTTAGCTAACAATAGCGTACCACGCACCATATTATCTTCCATTGTTTTTAACAATGGTGCTCTTAATGCTTCATAATCGTCCAGTGTGACAAACTTATACAGTGCTGAAACCACGTACTTTGACATGCTATACCCTTTATACCTTATTTATTTTTACTATCTATCATTTGTATTATTCGATTTTAAACACACAACCGCAATCAAAATATGATGTATGATGGGTGCCGAGTGAGCGCATTATACACCATTTCACCTAAACGCCAAATATAGCTATTCCATTTATGTTTTACGTATTTAGGCTATGACCATATTCCTGCCCGCTTTGATTGTGTAAGCGCTGGCTGAGCGTAAGTCGAAGCCTCTATGAAGTGTGATTACCCTTCGACTTACGCTCAGAGCACGGTGAGCACTTGTGGGTGAGTTTTAGTCTTAGCCCGTAATTAGTTTCTAAAAATGCCAAGTAAATAACGAAAATCGTACAGAAAGTATAGATGGGATAGCTATGATTACTTTCACCTGGCATTAAAAACCATTTCAATAAGGCTCAATAGTGGTGAATTTTGCGCATAAACATAATAGCTTTGTATATTAGGCATGCTCTCAGAAATCTGCTCATTTATATTCAAAAGCATCTCTTTTTCCTGGGCAGCTAACAGTGGTGTTGGCAAGAAGCCATAACCAATGCCTTGGGTAATTGCATGCAATATCGTCGTATAAGAGGAAAAATAAAGTGCATTTTTAATCTGTAACGTATCTTTTAATTGAGTTAGCAAAATATATTTTAGTGTTTTCAAGTCTTGCTCAATATGATCAAACCCTTTTGCTAAATCACGTGAAATATAAGCATCAAGAACGATATCAGTATAGAGTCTAACATCAAAGCCATAGTCTTTGAGCATATTTTTTTCGCCTTCATTAAGTACAACTAAGGCAACATCTACCTCATATTTCAATAACAGTTCAATATGTTTTGTTTTATTTTCAACAACAAGGTCATAATCAAATGATTGATCAAGCTTCGTAACTTGGTTGATTTTACAAAATAGACTCTGCTCAAATATTTGTGATAAGGCAATTTTAAGCGTTGGCTTTTTATGCTTTAAAAAAGGCAACTCCAACTGATTAATACGATCGAACTCAAGTAGCATGGGCTTAATTATCGTATAAAAAGCATGCCCTTTGTTATTAGCTATTAATTTATTATTGGTTCGTTCAAACAATTGAAATCCCAAAGTATCTTCTAAGTTTTGTAGCTGTTTGGTCAAAGCTGGCGGTGTTAAAAAGATTAATTCTGCACTTTGACGCAAGCTTTTTAACTCATAGACAGATATAAAAACACGTAACTGTTGCAAGGTATAGTTCATTTATCTTCCCACTCAATTTTATTTAAAATAAGTTAACATTACATTAAATATTATTCAATTTTTATTAACATTAAAGTTTGTATACTGCTAATAAGTTCAAAAACCGAAGGGAATTATCATGAATCAACTAAAACTACTGATTTATTTACTTGCTTTATTGTCTATTTTAACTGTAAACATCTATATTCCAGCGATGCCGACATTACAACACACTTTCGCTACTACCAAGGCACATATTAGTCTTACCGTTAGTTTTTATATGCTTGGCTTAGCGATAGGTATCCCTTTATATGGAGCGATCGCCGATCATATCAAAACCTCTAAAGTGCTTATTTTCGGACTGACACTTTATATTATTGCGAATTTAATCGCGATATTTTCACCGAACATATCCACCTTTATCTTTGCACGTTTTATTGAAGGTTTAAGTGCTGCCAGTGCGCTTTGTTTATGGCAAGTTTTAAGCTTCATCTACTTTGAAGAAAAGGCAAAGCACATGATTAACTCAGGCTTTATTATCATTGGCTCAATGCCCGCATTGGCCCCCATGTTTGGTGGATTTATCCTATCGTTTAGCCACTGGCAAGCGCTTTTTGTTACCCTAACCATTCTGGCAATTATCCTCATTGGACTGACATTGAGTCTACCTGCGCCAAAAACCGCATCGCAAACTAAAAAGCCACAACACGAGCTAGAGCAAACACACATTTTATTATCCATTTTAAAACAATATAAACACTTGGTTGTTGATGTACAGTTTATGGTACTTGCCTTTGCCAGTGCTACGATCTACATGTCGGTATATGTCTACTTATCACAGGTTCCTTTTTTGCTGACAAAGCTTCATTTTGCGACAAAGAGTTTTAGCCTGTTCTTTATACCGATTTCAGTGGCATTTATTTTAGGGGGCATCTTCTCTAAGTTTTTACTGAAAAAAGGCACGTCATTTAAACAGATGTTTATATTGCCTGTAAGCATCTCCGTTATTGTTTTTATCTTAGTTGTCATTGCTGAACTAGTTGCTATTACTCTATCGGCATGGTTATTAGCTATTCCATTTTTTATTTTTACCATTGGCGCAGGTATTGGTATGCCAAATTTAGTAAGCCAAGCATTGTCACTCCATCCACATCGCCGTGGAACTGCGGCATCCGCTATTGGATTGGTGCAAAATCTATTTGCTTTTGCCTTTAGTAGTCTTGGCGCTTATCTTACCCGTTTTGGTTATAATGGACTTATTATTTCTTACGCTATTTGGGTTGGATTACTACTTACCTTCTTTGGTGCTTACCTTGCCATATCTCAGCGCAAAAAAACATCTCTTGAGCTTGCCCCCATAACTTAACTTAAACAATTGACTCGACTAATTGAATAATACCTTCCACTGAAATACCTACTTCTGCCAATAATGCATTTTTATCACCATGATCCTGATAATGATCAGGCAATCCGATGTTACGCACTTTGATTTTACTTAATAGGTTATTAGCAATTAGATATTCATTCACCGCAGATCCAGCGCCACCCATAATCACATTTTCTTCTAATGTAATCATCATCTCATGCGATTTGGCTAACTCTTTAATTATCTGTGTATCTAATGGCTTAACAAAGCGCATGTCTATCACAGTAGCATTAAGTTGTTCAGCTGCTTTAATGGCTATTGAAAGTAACGTGCCAAAGTTTAAAATCGCCACTTTTTGACCTTGACGCACGCATTTTGATTGCCCCATTTTCAAATCAAAACTTTCTGTAATCTCGGCACCTGTGCCCGTACCACGTGGGTAACGCACCATCGCCGGACCTTGATGTTTAAAGCCTAAGCTTAACATGTGGTAACATTCGTTTTCATCACTTGGCGTCATGACAACCGTATTAGGGATACAACGCATAAAGCTTAAATCAAAAATTCCCGCATGTGTTGCGCCATCAGCGCCTACAATGCCAGCACGATCCACAGCATAGAGAATATCTAGATTCTGTAAACTGACATCATGAATCACTTGATCATAAGCACGTTGTAAAAAGGTTGAGTAAATCGCAACAACAGGTTTATAACCCTCACAAGCAAGACCTGCGGCAAACGTCACCGCATGTTGCTCAGCAATCGCAACATCATAATAACGTTTAGGATATTCTTTTGAAAAACGAATCAAATCAGATCCTTCACGCATCGCAGGCGTAATCCCAACAAGCTTGTCATCTTTTGCTGCCATATCACATAGCCACTGTCCAAAGATATTTGAATAACTTAATTTGGCTTGTGATCCACCTTCAGTTGCAATATTTGAGTTGAACTGTGGACTAACATGATGAAACTTAATCGGATCTTCCTCTGCTTTTTCATAGCCTTTACCCTTTTTGGTTAAGATATGCAAAAGCTTAGGACCATCATGATATTTAATCGTTTTTAATGCCTCAACCAAAGCCTCAATATCATGTCCATCAATCGGACCCACATAGTAAAAGTTAAGTGCCTCAAATAAATTAGCCGGCACAAACATACCCTTGGCTTGGGTTTCCAAGCGTTTTGCCAGCTCAAAGGCGCCAGGGAGTTTTTTAAGAAACTTTTTACCGGTTTCACGAATATTGTTATAGGTTGAACCCGATAAAATTTTAGTCAAATGACTGGTAAGCGCACCAACATTCTCAGAGATAGACATTTCATTATCATTTAGCACCACCAAAATATCTGAGTGCATACCACCGGCATGATTTAACGCTTCAAACGCCATACCTGCGGTTAAGGCCCCATCACCAATAATGGCAACAGATTTAGCATTTGATCCTTTGAGTTTATCCGCTTCTGCCATGCCTAAAGCGGCCCCTATGGATGTACTGGAATGCCCTACACCAAAACTGTCATAAATACTTTCACTACGTTTAGGAAAGCCTGAGATGCCACCTGGTTTTTTAATAGTAATCAGCTCATCAGCACGCCCTGTTAGGATCTTGTGCACATAGGTTTGATGTCCCACATCCCACACTAAGTGATCATTGGGTGTATCATAGACATAATGTAAAGCAATGGTTAGCTCCAAAGCGCCTAAGCTACTGGCAAAATGCCCGCCTGAGACATCCAAAGTTTCAACAAGAAAGGTGCGTATTTCAGTCGCTAAATGTGTTAATTGAGAAACGGCAAGTTTGCGCAAATCACAAGGCGAGTTAATCTTTGCTAACAAGGGGTAATTTGCACGATTTGTTTTTGACATAACAACAAGCAATTTGTCTATTTTAGTTCTGTGGCATAGTATCCTTTACTATGCTGGCTTTCTCAAGTAAAACCCTTAATATTCTTTGCTTTTTACGAGCGACATCTTGCCATTTGCTCTAAAGCACCCTAATATCAGCACCTGTTAGGTGCTCATCGTTCTTTATACATGAGTTAAAAGGGAAATTGGTGTAAATCCAATACTGTACCCGCAACGGTAAACCGCGCTTTTAAAGATAGCTTAAAGAGCGTTTGCAATCATTCACTGGGCAACTGGGAAGAAGCATTTAGGTCATCCCATTAAATTATCTTGATGGGGATAAAGTCCGGAAACCTGCCTAATAACACAACGTTTACGGGAATATAAACAACAAAGAGGGCTCCATGCAACCATACCGTTTTCGCACCTTAAGTGCCATCATACTATTGTCTATTGCTGGGCAAACAAGCTTTGCTAATCAACAAAATAGCGACAGTGATAATAATGTAAAAAATGTCAAAGCCACTAGTGATGATAAACAGCTATCAGCGACTGAATACACCTTACCAACGATTGTTATAAATTATGCGAATCATTTAAATAATGATCAAAACAAAACACGATATAATAGCGATGGCTCTAAAGCACCGATTAGCGTCTCCTTAATGCCTAATTATGCCAATCAAAGCATTGACCGCACCATTGAGCAAAATGCTTGGGTTAACAGCAATAATAGTAGTGCAGCAAACCCCAGTTTTTATTTAAAGGGACAACGTGCGAGCGTTTTATTAAACGGTATTCCACTGAATCAATTTAACTCGCAAGCGCAGAATATTTCCCTGATCCCACAAGATAGCATTGAAAGTATCGCCATTGATCCTACAGCCAGTAGTGTACTTTATGGCGGCATGGGCTTAGGTGGCACAATTAATATTAAACAGAAATTTATAGCTCAAGATAAATACACGATTGGATTATCTGGCGGCTATCCATTTGGTGCTAGCGTTAATGTCTTTATTAATCAGCTATTGGATAATGAGAAAACATGGAGTTTACAGGTTGCTAATACTAGTCAAAGCATTGATGCCTATCGCGATTACTCACGCAACAATAGCAATAATGCATATATTGCCCTAATGCATCAAACCAACACACAAAAGTTTTCACTGAACTTCAGTGATAGTTATCAATATTTGCACTTTCCCGGTGCGCTAAATCAACAGCAAAGTGATGATAACCCATGGCAAGCGAGTAGTGGTAAAGAAAAATATATTAATCACACCATTAACACACAGCTTAATTTTGAACAAACACTTGATAAACAATGGCAATTTAACCTCAAATCGCAATATCAACAGCAATGGGCTAATGCTATTTTTGCAGAATCAAACTACTCCTCTAAACAAGGTAGTAGTTTGTTTTATTTACGCCCAAGCATTATATTTGACAATGATTTTGTGAAAAATAGATTTGGTAGCGAGTTTAATTATCAAACCTTCAGACAAAGCAGCACAATAAATAATGCGACACAAACCAGTATTGCATTATTTAACCAAAGTGACTTTACCTTAAACAAAAACTGGCAAAGTGGCATTGGTGGGCGTTTTGAGCATAGCTATACTACAGGTGATTTTATCTCGAGTAATAGCTCAGGCTCACAAGTGATTAATATTGGTGCTGGTGATATTTATTTGCAATACAACTGGAATAAGACGTTTAATACACGCGCTTCAGCTTCATATGCTTATCAGCTGCCTTTTATTGATCAATCTAATTTAACCCCTGGGACAACAACAAACTTTGGTTTAAATCCACAAACAGCATGGATCTATCAACTTGATAATACCTATAAAAACGATAAGTTGACACTTAAGAATAGTAGTTACTGGATGTTGATTAATAATCAGATTGATTATAACCCTAACTTTAAAAGTGATGACACACCTTTTGGCGCGAATATTAACTTACCGCCAACACAAACCATTGGTAATTTATTCGCGCTTGATTATGCATGGTTGCCGAGTTTAAGTCTTGGTGGTAGCTTTGCCTTTAATCTAAATACTTTTAGATCCGGTTTTTTTGAAAACAGCAATAAAATTAGCGTTGATATTAATGTGAATCAAGGTTTAAATTATGCACAGTATTTTTGTGCCAGCAACTCAAAT
>JAHDDB010000050.1:0-3015 GCA_020629575.1 Caedibacter sp.
CGTATGCCTTATTTAAAAATTTCAGCGAGAGTATATCCTTATGCGTCAGAGCTGTGTTAATTGGCAAGGTGAGCAGCCGCAAATGATTTTTGCAATTGCCAACAAAACTGTAAAGATCTTGGTAATCCTATGTATCGCATGGATATTATTACGATTCGCTGGCGGCATACGTAAATTATTTATTGAAAAAAACACACGCACTGATGGTGGTTACAATGACTTTAGTATGATTGAAACGGTCTATAAGGCTTCCCAAGCAATCGTTGTTATTTTACTATTTTTCAGTGTACTTGGTGCACTTGATATCCCTATTGTCGCTTTAGCTGGTATGGCAACCGTAGTAACGGGCTTTTTTGCAATTACACAACAAGAACTTATCAAGAACCTTTTTGGAGGTACCGTACTTTATCTTGATCGGCCTTTTGCCGTAGGGGATTGGATTTATACCGTTGATGGTAGTATTCAAGGAACGGTTGAAAAAATAAGCTTTAGACTCACCATTATTCGAGGATTTGATCGACGTCCTATTTATGTACCAAATGCTACTTTTCTAACCGCTGCGGTTGTTAATGCCTCACGTATGACAAACCGCCGAATTTTGCAATATATTGGTGTACGTTATCAAGATTTTAGCAAGGTACACCAGATCTTGCATGACATTCGCCAGATGCTTAAGAGTCACCCTGCAATTGATCAAACGTGTACAACATTGGTTTGTATTGTTAATGGCAACACCAATATGGGCTCAAATACTGAAGGTGTCTTTGGTTCATACTCGATTAATTTTATGGTTTACACCTTTACCAAAACAACCAACTGGGTAAAGTTCCAAGCCACACAAGATGAAGTCATGCTAAAAGTTGGTGAAATCATTGAGCAAAATGGTGCACAAATCGCTTTCCCTACAACCACTTTAGACATCCCTGAAGGCGCATTACATGAAGTCAATAGCAATTAGAGCGCAACTTACTCTTGATTCATTACTTAATAAATTTTAAAAACACGTCGGTTAACTGTGCCTGAACTTCTTCAATGGTGTTATTGGCATTAATCATAACACTTGTTTGCGGGTTATCTTTAACAAGCTTTAAAAACACCTCGCGCGCCCGATTAAAAAACGTTATCTTTTCCTGCTCGATCCGATCAAGCGCATTTCTTGATCTAGCACGCTGAAGCCCAAGCTCAGGATCAATATCCAAGTAAATCGTTAAATTTGGTTGAAAGGATGATAGTAATAAATCATTTAACTGCTTAACTTTATCAAATCCTAGCGCTCTGCCACCTCCTTGATAAGCCGAACTTGACCAGTTAAAGCGATCACTTACTACCCATTTGCCACTGTTAAGTGTGGGTTTAATTAATCTTTCAACATGCTGCATACGTGCTGCATACATAAGGAGCAATTCAGCCTCAGGACACAGTGCTTCCTCCTCATACGGTGTAATTAAAAGCTTACGTATCTTTTCAGCTAAAAAAGTACCGCCTGGTTCACGCGTAAAAACGGACTCAATTTTCTCTTGTGACAATATTTCACGAATAAATTCAATGGCAGTACTTTTGCCCGCTCCTTCTAAGCCTTCAATGGCAATAAACTGTGCTTTTTGATTATTTTGACTATATTCTTTCATCTCTAATAGCTGCTTGTGCTTGACTCAAGGTTTAATAAATTATTCAATAAACCGCTAACGCCAAAGCGAAAGTGCTGTTTATTAATATAGTGATCACCACACATTGAACGCGCCAATTGAATGTACTCAAGTGCCTCAGCATAACTTCTAATACCACCCGATGCCTTAAAGCCAACCGTACAACCTGATAAGGCAATTTCCTGCAGAATAATCTTTGCCGCTTCTAGCGTTGCACCAACAGCTGTTTTACCCGTTGAGGTTTTAATAAAATCTGCTTTAGCATTAATCATATCACGACTGATAATTTGGATAAGCTCAGATGATAACTCACCAGATTCTATAATCACCTTTAACGTACGATCGTGGCATAACTCTTTTGCCGCTTTGACCATATTTATCGCATGTGGCGATGTGCCATTTTCAAGATATTCTGTATAGGGAATGACTAGATCAACTTCATCAGCACCGATTTTCATCGCATTGTTAACTTCCATGACGACAGAATCAAGAGATGCCTTACCTTCAGGGAAATTAACCACTGTTGCAATCGCAATATCTGGATGAACTTTAGATTTAATATATGAAATAAATTCCGGATAAACACAAACTGCAGCGACTGCACCTAGATGATTAACGCTCTTTTGTAACAATTGATCCATACTCGCCTGAGTATCTGACTTATTCAAAGATGTCAGATCAATAAGAGAAACAATTTCCGTGAACTGACTGTGATCAACCAACATGTGCCATATCCGCTGATTTGAAAATCGACTGCCCACAGCTTAAGGGTGCTAATCCCATATAATCAGCGATGCTCTGACCAATATCAGCAAAGCTCATGCGCTCGCCAATGCTTTCAGTCGTGATATTTTTGCCCCACACCAGAAAAGGAATATGCTCACGCGTGTGATCTGTTCCCTGCCAACTTGGGTCACAACCATGATCCGCTGCAATAATAACAATGGTATCATCATCTAGTAGTTGATCAAGCTCAGGCAGGCGTGAGTCAAAATACTCCAATGCTTTGGCATAGCCCTCAATATCACGGCGATGGCCAAAACTTGAATCAAAATCGACAAAGTTTGTAAAAATAAGCGAATTAGGCTCAGCGTTTTGATACGTTGACAATGTGACATCGAATAACTCTGTTAGCCCCGTAGCTTTAATGCTTTGCGTGATTCCTTGATTAGCGTAAATATCTGCAATCTTACCAATTGAGACAACCTCGCCACCGGCTTCTTTTAATTTATCAAGCAAGGTAGCCTCCGGCGGCAACACCGAATAGTCTTTGCGATTTCCCGTACGCGCATATTCATTTGCTGACTCACCAATAAAGGGACGAGCGATCACGCGTCCTACTACTAATCCCATTTCATCCAGAAGCTCA
>JAHDDB010000050.1:3115-13137 GCA_020629575.1 Caedibacter sp.
AAAGGGACGAGCGATCACGCGTCCTACTACTAATCCCATTTCATCCAGAAGCTCACGTGCAATCTTGCATATCTTGAGCAAACGCTCTAAACCAAAGTATTCCTCATGTGCTGCCACCTGAAAAACACTATCTGCTGAGGTGTAGATAATCGGCTTCTTTGTTAAACAGTGATTAACACCATGTACTCTAAGTACTTCAGTACCTGATGCGTGACCTGCGTCAATCACACCTTGCGTTAATTCACTGCGTTTTAGCCATTCATCAATAAATGCTTTAGGAAATACCGATGTGTCTTCATCTTCAGCATGACTACTTTGCGCAAAATAATGCCAATCAAACATTACCGGCACACCGGCAATCTCCCAGTGACCACTTGGCGTATCTTTGCCCTTACTATTCTCAACACAATAACCATACTTAGCCTCTACAACAGGCTCTTCTTCATATAAATCAATCGTAAGTTTACGCGCACGACTTAGTTCTGCGGCTTTCTGCAAACCACGTTTGGCAAGATTTGGTAAATCTAATGATCTTTTATACTGCGCACGATAATCGACAATATGCCCCAAGGTATCAGCACCTTGATCGCCAAATAGTTTGGCATCTTTAGCTTCACCAATACCAAAAGAATCCATTAATAATATAATTACTTTTTTATTATTTAACACGAATGCTTTTCCTCAAAATATATTTATGAATATATACCCACCACAAATCATTTTACAGAACTTTTTGCGTTGCAACTAAACACCGCAAAATGGTTTACGATGGGTATAAGCGTTTAAGTCCAAACTCACTATGAATAAGAAGTACCGCGACCTTCGTATATTCAACCAGTTCCATATAGGCTCTTTCTTCATCTTCTTGTCCGGTGACTTCATCATCATATTGCAAGCGCGACATATCGATTAAATCAGCAATTGCCTCTTGTACTTCTAAAGAACCTTTGGTGTAGTCGATCTCCATTAAGCCCAATCCTGACAAAAAGCCTTGACTCCACATGGCTAATGCATCAATTCGCATATAGAATTTTTCATCATCATCTGGCAGCAACAAATCAAAATGCATATCCTGCGCCAAAAATTGTGCTTTCGTTACCTGATACATTTCAGCTAATACTTTTAATGCATCTTGTGCAACAACGTCACCTGCCTCGATGGGCTCAGCCATTAGTGAATCCATCCATGCTTCAATGCGCACCTCAGCACCCCCTGTAAAAAGCGCACACAACAAAGCATGTGCCTCAGAAGCCTCAGATAATGCATTGATTTTGCGCAGTGCAGCAGTCACCTCCTGATAATCAGGTAAAACTTGTTTTTCCGTTATTTGCATAAGTGTTTTTATCATTATAATCAAGATGCCTATATCGTATCATTTTTTTTACAACAAATCACTTGCACTTAGTAACATATGCTTCTATGATTTCAGGTGTAAGTTTAGTGTTGCCTGTGCTGTTAGCCAGTCCTTACATTCTTGAGCCGATGTATTTATATCGGGAGCGTAGATACTTGTTTTAGCGTGCATGCTCGGCCTAGCTGAGAAGCCCAACGAACAGCAAACGCACCCACTTGGTTCTTGAGGGTTCAAGAGCCATGTAAGCAGCGGCAGATATGGGCGGCACTATAAAAATTCCTTTCTATTTTTCCACACTAAACCGTCAACCAATAGCATCTAACTCAGCTTTTGATTTATGAAACTCCTGTTCTTGATAATTATTTGAGTTATTTTGATCAGCGTTATTATTTGTTCCTTCTTTATCATCACTACCTTGGTCACTTCTATTATATTTATAGATACTATTGTTATGTATTTTTTCATGAACATCTTCTGGCAATTTATGATCAACCCAAACCGCTCCTTTAACTAACCACGGCACCAGTAATGAATCCTGCCAAGCTTCTTGCTCAGTGAGCGCCTTGTTATAACTAAGCACACCAACAATTAAACTCACCACAAGTGTTGATTTAACAATGCCAAATAAAAAACCCAATAAGCGATCCGTAACCGTCTGATGATCTTTACGAAAGACACCAAAAATAATATGTGCCACACCACCTAGAAGCCAAACAAAGAGTACAATCGCAGAAAACGAGATCCAAAATGCCACTTCAGGTGAGTTAAACCACTTCGTAACAAAATTCATATCAAGAGAATCAGCAAAAAAGTAGGCAGACACTGCAGCAATCAACCAAGTCAGCAAAGAGATTAATCCGCGCACAAAACCTTGTGAAAAGCCAATAATTGCAAAGCCAAACACAATAATAATAAAAATCCAATCAAGCCAATTTAGCAGTGACATTACTTCTCCTTATAAGCCTAAAACAGTTTTTATTGTAGCGCCCTTTTGACACTTATCAATCATTGCGCTGAAACAATGCTTAAAAAGTTCCACATGCCCATAATCCATATGCTACAATTTGCAGCAAATTTCCAGAAAGGCGTAAATACCATGCAATTCGATTCTTTTGACTCTTTTGACTACGATGTCATTGTTATCGGCAGTGGACCTGGTGGTGAAGGTGCCGCAATTAAGGCAGCTAAATCAGGTCTTAAAGTGGCGATTGTTGAATCCGAGACTATCGGTGGCAACTGCACACATCAAGGCACAATTCCAAGCAAAGCACTGCGACATGCAGTATCTCACTTTTCTTTTCATGCGAAATATCATGATTATAGCTACCCACAAATGTTGGAAAATGCATCACGTGTTATAAATGCCCAAACCGAGCTAAAAACAGGGTTTTACAAACGCAACAATGTAGATATGCTGCATGGCTTTGCACGCTTTATCGACCCACATACCATTTGTATTTGTTCAACACACGAAGAAGAACAAACCAAAGAACAGTTCAAAGCAAAATACTTTGTCATTGCTACGGGCTCAAGACCTTATCATCCAAAGGATATTGATTTTAATCACCCTCGTATTTTAGACAGCGATAGTATTTTACACCTTGATGATAACCCCAAAACCATCTCTATTTATGGTGCAGGTGTTATTGGCTGCGAATATGCCTCTATTTTCCGCACATTAAAAATCCGTGTCAATTTAATTAATAACCGCGAACGACTATTATCTTTTCTTGATAATGAGATTATTGATGCCTTGAGTTACCACTTTCGCGAGCAAGGTATTCGCACGCATCATAATGAGCACTATGACAGCATTGATGCCAATGATAACGAAGTAATCTTAAAATTAAAATCAAATAAAATCATCAAATCAGATTATCTATTGTTTGCCCAAGGACGCACAGGTAATACTGATCAATTAGGGCTTGATGCAATTGATATTGAAACAAATATCCGTGGATCAATTGAAGTTAATCAGAACTATCAAACCCTTAAGCATCCGCATATTTATGCTGTTGGCGATGTAGTTGGTTATCCATCTCTTGCCTCTGCGGCTTTTGATCAAGGACGCTTTGCTGCAACGCATATTGCTGAAGGCAAGTGCACCAACCATTTAATTAAAGATATTCCAACTGGAATTTATACCTTGCCTGAAATTAGTTCAGTTGGTAAAACCGAGCAAGAACTCACCGAAGAAAAGATTCCATACGAGGTGGGGCACGCCTTTTTTAAAGATCTTGCACGCGCGCAAATCTCAGGCAAAACTGCCGGCATGCTTAAGCTTATTTTTCATCGTGAAACACTACAGTTATTAGGCATTCACTGCTTTGGTAGCCAGGCTTCTGAGATTATCCACATCGGACAGGCGATCATGTCACAAAAAGGTAAAGCCAATACATTGATGTACTTTATTAACACAACATTTAACTACCCTACCATGGCTGAAGCCTATCGAGTTGCTGCATTAAATGGATTAAATAGATTGTAGATTTATTGCCAAACTTCCTTTAATCGTGCATTGCGCCCACATTGCCAACGATAAAATGCATAACTGATAGGATTTTTTAGATAATATTTCTGATGGTATTCTTCAGCTGGCGTGAACATGGTGCTCGGACGTAACTGCGTATATATTGGCTTGTTTAGATAAGTTTTAGTTTTTTCAATCATAGTTTGCGCTATTTGCATTTGTTCATTGTTTTGATATAGAACTGCACTTTGATATTGCGCACCCAAATCACAAAATTGCCGATCTTTGACCGTTGGATCAATGTGTTTAAAGAAATAATTCAAAAGTTGAGTATAACCCAGAATATCATCCTCATACCAAACTTTAACAACCTCTAAATGGTCTGTCTTCCCTGTTGATACCTGTTTGTAGTTTGGGTATAAAGTTGTCCCACCATCATATCCTACTTCAGTTTTGACAACGCCCTTGAGCTTATCAAAATCCGCCTGCACACACCAAAAACAACCTCCGGCAAAAATTGCTACCTTTGACTCGGCATAACCAACTTGCGTCAAAATATAAAATCCTATCAAATTCACAAACTTTAAATATCGCGACACTTTATTACTCCAATTCATCTATCAACCTATTAAGTTATAGATCATAAAAAAGCCAAACACAATTAAGCGTAAATTACATAAAACACTAAAAATACTAAAAGCACAGCCGATCTGCTTTTTATATTTTTTATATTTCTCATCTGTCAACTTGCAACACATTATGAATAATAAATCACTTTTTAAGCAGTTGTGCTATAAACAACATGGAAAATCCGAAATATTTTAAATATAATTATGCTCAATACGATCATGTGTTACTTAGTTCAATCTATTATTAACAATGATCTGGGAGATTTTTTTAAACCTAAAGATGATGAGAGATGCCATGAAAGAAGATAACAGTATATTATTGGTTAGCACCAATAAAGAAAATACCAAAGACCTACAAACATTACTTCAACGTTACTTACACCAAACAAACATTGCACTTTCAGGACAAGAAGCCTTGGACTTATTAGCTGCTAATAAAAACACCAGAGTGGTGCTCCTTGATTTATTATTACCTGATATGTACGGCATTGAGCTATGCAAAAACATTCGTGAACGCTATCCAAACATGGCCATTATCTTTGTCTCAAAAAATACCGATGCTACCGAGATTGTATTGTGCTTTGAAGCAGGCGCTGATGACTACATTGAGATTCCGTACAACCAGCATGTTCTTATGGCTCGTATCAAGGCTAAACTACGTGATCGCAATACCACGCAATCACCATACGCTATTACAGGCTCAGTCAATATTGAAGACATAAACATCAGCGATTACAATCAAATCCAATTTGGTAAATGGGTATATCATCCACGTAAATCATTGGTAACACATCCTGATAACTCAGATATTTATCTAACAGACAAAGAAGGCGCCTTGCTTAAACTTCTACTGTCTGACCCGAGTAAAACCTTTATGCGTGAAGAAATTGCCAAATATTTGAATTTAAATATCAAAGAAAGCATGGTGCGTGATGTTAACATTCATGTTCATCGACTCCGCAACAAATTAACGCAAGGTCACAACTCAAGCTCGCCAATTAAAGCAGTACGTTCACAGGGTTATACATTAGATTCATATTTGACGTATGTTTATGACAATAAAGAAGTTTCGTTTTTGTAATTTCTCTTCCTAAATCACTCTAAATCAGCTAAATTCCCTTGCTGCTCCAACCAATGTTTGCGGTCTAATGAGCGCTTCTTAGCGAGCATCTCATCCATTTCCTCTAGATCAAAGCGCTCATCACTGGATAATGTCAATTGCACAAGACGTCGGGTATCCATTGCCATTGTTGATTCTCTTAACTGCATCGGATTCATTTCCCCCAAGCCTTTAAAGCGCAAAACATTGGTTTTAGCTGATTTTTTATTTTGGGCAATTTTATGCAGAATAACATTCTTCTCAGCTTCATCTAACGCATAATAGACTTCTTTACCGACATCAATTCTAAATAATGGTGGCATAGCCACATAGATATGCCCTTTCTCAACCAATGGTTTAAAGTGACGCAAGAATAAAGCACATAGTAATGTCGCAATATGCAAACCATCCGAATCTGCATCCGCAAGAATACAAATCTTGCCATAACGTAATCCTTCTAAATTATCACTGCCTGGATCAACTCCAATTGCTACTGCGATATCATGAATCTCTTGTGATGAGAGCACCTCTGATGAATCAATTTCCCATGAATTTAGAATTTTTCCTCTTAATGGCATCACCGCCTGAAATTCACGATCTCGCGCTTGCTTTGCCGAGCCACCTGCGGAATCTCCTTCAACTAAAAAGAGCTCACTATATTGGGTATCTTGTGTCACACAATCCGTTAATTTACCAGGCAATTGTGGGCCTTGGGTGACTTTCTTACGCACAACCTTTTTCTCAGCCTTAAGACGTTTTTGCGCGCGCGAAATAATTGCTTCAGCAATTTGATTTGCTGTTTCAATATTTTGATTCAACCACAAACTAAAGGCATCTTTGACGTGTGTGGCAATAAAGTTCACACAATCACGTGATGATAATCGCTCTTTGGTTTGTCCGGAGAATTGCGGTTCAGGCATTTTAAGTGATAATACATAACAAAGGCCAGCAAAGATATCATCCGGCATAATTTTAACCCCACGCGGCAAGATATTATGAAGCTCACAATACTCACGCATTGCATCTAACAGTCCTGATCTTAAGCCATTAACATGTGTGCCACCTAAAGGTGTTGGAATCAAGTTAACATAGCTTTCTGTAATTAGGTTATCACTTTCTTGTGGCCAACAAAGCGCCCAATCAACAACATATTGCCCATCACTAAAAGAGCCTGAAAAAGGTGTCTCTGGCAATATCTCAAGACCGTCAATTTTCTCTTGTAAATAAGCCAATAACCCACCGTCGTATTGCCAAGTCATGCGATCATTTTGCTCATCGTTTTGATAGTCAACAGTAAGACCTGGACACAATACTGCTTTAGCTTTTAATAGGTTCTTTAATTTACGCGTTGCATATTTGGGTGTATCAAAATATTTAGGATCCGGCCAAAAACGTACCGTAGTCCCTGTATTTTTTTTGCCAACTTCGGATACTATCTTTAATTCTTCAACCTTGTCACCATGTTCAAAAGCAATAAAATAACGCTTACCATCACGTTTGATAAACACTTCAACACGCAAACTTAATGCATTAACGACGGATACACCAACCCCATGAAGTCCACCTGAATAAAGATAATTTTCTTTGGAGAATTTTCCGCCGGCATGCAAACGTGTCATAATCAGCTCAACACCTGATATCCCTTCCTCTGGATGAATATCAACCGGCATACCTCGACCATTATCTTCAACCTCAAAACTACCATCATCATAGACTCTGATATTAAGCTTATTGGCATGCCCTGCTAATGCTTCATCCACTGCATTATCAATCACCTCTTGTGCGACATGATTAGGCGTTTGCGTATCGGTATACATTCCCGGGCGTCGTTTAACAGGATCAAGACCCGATAAAACTTCAATGGATTGAGCAGTGTATTGATTCATAACAAAATGGTGCTTATTATTTTATGTCTAATTTTATCGTTTATTCTGGCACAAAATCGAGTAATCTTAAATCTAAATGCTGCCTTGAATGGAAAATTATGAATATCCGTGACTTAGAATATATTATTGCTGTTGCCAAACATAAAAACTTCAATAAAGCAGCACAAGAATGCTTTGTTAGCCAACCGGCACTTAGCATGCAAATTAAAAAGCTTGAGGATGAGTTAGGTGTTGCCATTTTTGAACGCTTCCAAAAAAGTGTGCTTGTGACCGCTATTGGGCAGCAGATTATTGACAAAGCACAATCACTATTAACCATTGCTCAAGATATAAGAGACTTGTCAGCAATGCATAATAAAACAGAAGACCTATTATTTAGAATTGGACTATTCCCCACACTTGCGCATTATCTGTTACCACAGCTCATTCATACAACCTTAGCGGATAAGAGCCCTATTAAGATCTACCCTATTGAGGAAAAAAGCCCTACGCTCATTCAAATGCTACAATCAGGTAAAATTGATGCCGCTCTTTTAGCGCAAGAACCTTTACCACAAGGACTGGAGTTTTTACCGCTATTTAAAGATACATTTAAACTTGCTGTGTATGAGGGGCATCCTTTAAGTCAATTACAAGAGGTTGATATATCAAAGCTTAATGATGAAGCCATGCTTTTTTTAGAAAAAGGTCATTGCCTGCGCGAGCAAGTCTTATCTTTAAACATCAATCCTGCACAAAGTATCCAGTGTAATGCCACAGGTCTTGAGACTTTAAGACAAATGGTGATTGCTAAACTCGGCATTACCATTATCCCTGAAATTGCTACACTTACCTCACATAATGGCATTCATTATATTGACTTTAAGACACCGGCTCCTTTCCGTGAGATTGGTTTGGTTTATCGTCGTGGCTCTGCAATTACTAAATGGCTAAAAGCTATTGAACTACTTGTGAAAAAAAGCGTGCCAAGTTTGGCTTCTCATTAAATTTTAAACCCGCTATACCCATCGTGAATCATTTTGCAATGTTTAGTTGTTAAGAAGTTTGTGAAGATATTGATAAGCTGGGTTGCAGGTAATAGCTGAGACTATTAGCAAAATTCAACTTATCAGTATCACGCAAAATCCGAAGCAAGAAACTCTGTAAAATGGTTTATGATGGGTATATAATCCACTTTGTTAACTAACTGGCGTTACGCACTTTAGAAAAACTATGACTTTATAAACACCCCGTCAGCCTACGGCTGCCACCCCTCTTGCAAAGAGGGGAATTAAGCAAAGGTTGATGATTCCCCTCTTTGCAAGAGGGGAACCGAGCTTGCGAGGTGGGGGTGTTGAAATAGCAAAAGTGCGTAACTCCAGTAACTAATAAGCTTGTTCCTTAGTAACCTTAGGGCTCGCGCTAAAACAAATATAAAAATAGGAAAAACATGTCAAATCTGAGTCATTTCATCTCTCAAAATTTAATACTATGTATTATCTTTGTCCTTGCTATTTTGATCTATCTTGGTTACGAAATTCGCCAAGCTAAATCAGGTCGCTTCCAACTATCAATACAAGATGCCATTAACCTCACAAACCGTGATAAGGGCATTTTCTTGGATATTCGCGATAGCAAGCTTTTTAATGAAAGTCATATTGTTGGCGCGATCAATAGCAGCGCTGCTGGGCTTAAAGAAAACACTAAAATACTTAATAAATATAAGAACAACCCAATTGTTATCTATTGTGCAACCGGTGCGCAGAGTGCTAGTGTTTGCGATTTGTTAAAAAAGGCAGGATTTGATAAGCTTTACACACTAAAAGGTGGCTTCAAACAATGGTTACAAGATAAATTACCTACTGATAATAAAGCCGTAGCGCATAATGAAATGAATACTGATAAGAAAGATATAAAAAATAGAAAAGATAAAAACAATAACAACGACAAAAGCGACAAAAATGGTAAGAGCACATCTAAATGATTGAAATATACACTAAACCGACTTGCCCTTATTGCATCAATGCCAAAGCATTGCTTAGCACAAAGGACGTGACCTTTACTGAATATAACATCAGTGATAGGCCTGAATTACGCGAAGAGATGATTAATCGTGCTTCAGGACGCTCAACAGTGCCGCAAATATTTATCAACAATCAACACATCGGTGGCTGTGATGACTTGTATGCCCTTGAAGATGCCAATAAACTAAACCCATTACTTGGAAAATAACACTTAACTTAACTACATAAGGAAAGATAATGACAACTGAAACAAATACTCCTGATATTCAATTTCAAATCCAAAAACTTTATACCAAGGATATTTCATTTGAAATCCCTAAAGGTGCTGATGCATTTAAGCAGGAGTGGAAACCTGAATTAAATGTTGCTTTGAACACTAAAGTGACAGGCTTGCCTGAAGAAAATATGTATGAAGTTGTGCTCACAGTTGAAGCAGATGTTAAATGTGGTGATGCTGATGCATTTAAAGCAGAAGTACAACAAGCGGGTATCTTCCTTATTTCTAATATGGAAGAAGGCCAACTAGATCATGCGCAATATGCATTTTGCCCTAATATCTTATACCCATATGCACGCGAGGC
>JAHDDB010000051.1 GCA_020629575.1 Caedibacter sp.
ATCAGCTTGATTAAAATCCTGATAAACAACCTCGAATAAGTTGATTACTCTCACTCGCGATAGCTTGGGTTCGCCGCCATTGCCATATTATTAATAAAAGTTGCGCCTGTAATCGCCATAGCGATTGACCCTGCAACTAGTCCACTCATGCCAAAAGTCACCGCTGAAGTCAACGCACTAAAGACAAATAAGCCAACGGCTTGTCCAATCATTGCCGCCGGTGACATGTAGCTTTTATAGCTCCACATATGACCATTTGGATCAAAGCGATTAATGGGATCATTACCAGCATATGCATAGCCATTTAATCCTGCTTTACCCAAAGGAGACCAGTTATCATGCAAGGTGAAGTGCCTTATTATCGGTGTGTAAGCACGATAGTTACCTAAGAACTGCCATGTTGGCAATGCTTTACCACCTTCGTTTAATCGAATACTTAATTGCTGATTATAGCCATAAGGTGATATGCCGGCTAAGTCACTATTTGCATTTGGTATGAGTGTTATCAAAATATCCTTTTCAATACCAAAAGGTGAGTACACCATAAAACTTGTGAGCTTTCCATCTACAATACTGCCTAAATGATTACCTCCATCATCAAGGTTTAACGCAATTTTTGATGCTAACTGCTTATCAACAACAACTGCAGCCCCCGTTAATGGATAGACCGTTTGACCTTGCTTGTTTTTATGAAACAGTAAACTGCCAGCACCTGTGTAAAAGTAGCTTGCAAAAGGTGCGTTATTGATGTCAATTTGTGTGACATTCTTAAACACATCATAATAATATTCACTATGGAGCTTATTTTGTGGGTCAATGATTGAAGCAATGCTATTATCTGCATGATAGGTTTTGTTAATAAACTGCTTGGGTGACCACGCCCAACCACCTTGTGCTATAGCTGTTAAGCGCCCTTCATTATCATAATTAAGCTTAAGACTTTTTTCATCAAACAAGCCAAAACTATCATTAATAGCAGTAACTTGTCCTGGATAAGTACTATTGTCATATTCATAACCGACAGTTGTTGGCGTCTTAGTGTCAGGTGAAAAAATCGTAAGATTGGTTAAATTGCCAACACTATCATCATGCGTATATTTAATTTGATTAATCACATGCCCATGCTCATCATACGGACAGAGTTTATCACTAATACAATCGTATTGGGTTAATGCACCCGTTTTATATGAATACTGATATTGTTCTTGTTTGCTATGTTTATCGCCGCCAAAGACAGTCAAATCAAAGTGACTGTATTTGTACACCAGCTTCCCATATAAGTTGTGAAGATGAGTTGATGTTAGTACGTTATTTTCTTGGTTTTTCTTAAAAATCGTGCTGCTAATAAATTTACTATCGCCAAACGGTTTGGTTGTTATATGCTTAATATATTGCCCTTGGGCATAGCTTCTATAAGTATTCTCACTGATTTTGGTATAGCGCTTGCTAAGCTTATCATGAGACACCTTAAGCGAAGACTGGCGTTCATACTGATAAACACTGTCAATAAGATACTTCACTGTCTTAGCTTGAGAAAACAGTAAATTTGTAGGATCAGCCTCATAAGAAAGCTCAATTCTTAAACGCTTATATTTGTTTGGGTTGCTTGTGTAGGTAATGTAAGAAACATCATCTATTTTGTTTAAGCTGATCGTTTGGTTAACATTAACCAGTGCATTATCCACCGTATTTGTCACTGTCTGTTTTTGTATTTGATGATTTAGATAACGTTGATCAATCGTGAATTTAGACGTCACAACACCTCTATTATTTGATCTTGTTTGTTCTTTTAATTGATAAAAGGAATTCTCATCATACTCATAGTTAGTGGTATGGTGGTCTGTTGTAACCGATTTGAGCATACCAAAAGGATTGTATGTATAGTCAATAAATTGTGCATTATCCCCTAAGCGGGTAAAGCGTCTCACTTTGCCTAGATAACAAGCATTTTTATTATCTAAACAATAGCTATAAGTCCCTTCTTGATCTTGATAGACAAAGCCAAGTGGCGAGTCTTTGGTTTGGTTTTTGAATATATGCTGTTTGCCTTTAGATGATTCAACGCGAATATTGTCAAGCTTTTGAATATTTTGCTGCTGATAAGTATAGTGCTTTGTGCGTAAGTCCTTTTTCTGTAACACTGTCCTATCAGGACTAACAATTGTATCAGCATTGAAGCTTTCATGGGATTGCAATTTTCCACGATTATTATAATGATTAACGCCATATTGATACCAGCAAAGACTTAGATCATCTGCACACTGTTTGCTAATGCTTTGTTGTGGCTTGCCTGAATAGTTATGAGATAGATATGATACGTTGTAGTTTCTTTGCATTAATTGTTCAAATATACTTCTATTTGCTTGTTTAAAAAAAGATTCTAAGGAACTAAAATCACAACGAGGTATTCCTAGATGGAAATTGCACACTGAATAAAAATAAGAATTCAGTAAGTGAATGTGTGGCAATATTTTCTCATTAACTGAAATTTGTTTATTCTTATCGTATGCTACATATGTTGGATTCCCATTAATCTCTATGACTATTTGTGTATTTGCATAGTTTCCTGTAATGGGGGTTATGATAATTTTCAAGCCAGTATGAAGTACAGTATTAAAATCTCTGTGATAATTACTTACATAATCTGTGGAGATATTAGCATATACCATATGCTCTTTATTCAATGAAACAAGTACTGGATTAGGTCTGCGTGTTTCGATAT
Source organism: Caedibacter sp. (assembly GCA_020629575.1). GTDB lineage: Bacteria > Pseudomonadota > Gammaproteobacteria > Francisellales > Francisellaceae > Caedibacter. The sequence continues at coordinate 2,723 of JAHDDB010000051.1, forward strand.
TGGTTTGAACTAGTCCATTTTGAGAATCTACTACACTCACTGTTGTTAAGCCGCTTGGAGAGGTTAAATTGATAGTCTTTGTTGCCTGTGTATAAACACGATTACTTAGATCAACTGATCGTAAATACTCGTTTTTAGTTACCTTATTACTTACAATGTCATAGTTGTAATCTGCTATTTTAAACCACTCCGCATCTGAATGATTGCGCCGATATTTCTCTTTAGGGCGATTAAGTGCATCATAAACTATTTTGCTTGTCGTAAAACCATTAATCGTTTCTTCAACGGTTAAAGCTAGATTTTTATTGATATTATATTGACTATAATCATAGTAAGTTTGCTGGTGATTTAAAGGAGGCGCATTGGGTAATGCAGTAATTTGCTCAGTTAATTGCCCCAAGCCATTATAAGAATAATGTGTAAAAGCGCCTGAATTGGGATCTTCAGAGAGAATTTTGTCATTATTAAAAAAATCAAAGTATTCAATGACTGAAGGCAATGATCTTGGCGTGTTGCTATTAGGTTCATGTCGTAGCTCTTTAACTGTTGATTGCACTTTAATTGCTGCTTTGTTTGATGCTATATCAAATTTGGTAATGAGATTTATTGTTTTATCAGTTTGTGTGTTTTGAATACCACGATTATTGGCATCATAAATATAATCAATAGTTGAAATGGGGGCTCCATGCGTAAACCAACTTTGCCCAACTGCAACGGTATCACTTCGACTAATAAAATGCTCACGTCCGCTTGCACTAATCACACTTTCTATTTTATTAGCAGCATAGGGAATAACAATATAATGAGCATCATCTCGATCACGCAGCTTAATTGGACTTAACGCTTTATAGGTTCTAATAGCAGTTGATTCGGTTTGTTTACCGATGGTTGACTCATTATGCAATTGTGCCAATTTATTAATTAATCGAGAGCTTTTGAGTGGGCGGACGAACTGATAGTTTTCAGGTTGGTAATAGCGATAATCATAGCTATTTTCCGTCAATGAGTGTGCAAGATCGGTCCTTTGCTTGCTCTGCGGATTAATCGTATAAATATTAGTTTCTTTGGTTAGCTGTGCACCGTATTTATCATAACGAAAATAGCTTCGACTCACAGAATAAGGGCTGATTTTATTATCACTATTACGTGGTGTAAATTGAAATGTGTAGCTTAATTTAGGCTGTTGAAAGTTGACGTTTTTCTGTAATAGTTGCCGATACGGTAATGAACGCTCATCACTAGGTTTATATAACTCATCTTCAATCCCATAATAATTAAGCGTGTATGTAAGGTTTTTCAAATAAAAAGGCTTGCCTTTATTATCCTTTAGTTGAAGTGTTAGAAAGTTTTGATCGTCAAGATTGAATACCGTTCCTTTATCCTCGTCGAACCCTATCTCATCGTCAATGGTGCCAGTAACTTGCTGAGTCATCCTACCCAGTGAATAATAGCTGGCAGTGACACTAATAAAGTCATCTGCGGCTTTTTTAACTGAATGATAGGTACCATAGCTAAAATTATAACGCTTGGTAATATACGATAGATCAGTATCCAAGTGTTTAACAAGTCCAAAGAAGTCATTATGGTACTGTTTATGCTGACCTGTTCTTTGGATATAGTACTCAGCGCATGCTAATGTTGGATCATTGTGCTGCAATTTCGCTAGTTCAAAACATTGATTAAAATCTTTCTGCAAGGTACTACTAGATAAAGCAGGTTTATTGCTAAATGTTGGATGGTAGTAATAATTACCACCTAGTTTATCTGGATCATAACCATAAGCAGCAAAGCCATAACTTTCTTTTTGTATGATATTATTATCATAATCTTTAGTAATAAGATCAACAGCATGACTACTAGGGCGTTCAATATCTTGTCTATAACCATTAGGATAAATAATACCATCACCCCATAATTGGGTGGTAAACACTGTTTTTTCATTCTTGCTTGTAAGCACTTCAAGTTCAATTGTATTGCCAAAGTCCAACGTCAACTGTTGATTTAAAGGTAAAAAATCAATTTTTGTTTTCCTGTAATTTACTTCTGTAAATAAAACCATTTGCTTTGTACCTAAATTTGAATCAGGGTAAGTCGCTTCTATTGAAGTCAACTTATTAGCCCCTCTACGAACGGGGCGATCCTCAGGGTCATTTTGGTTTGGAAAACTCATCTTGCGATGAAATGTTAATTTGACACCATTGGTAAATGTTGCACTATCTAGACGATAAAAAGCATTGGTATAACCTGCGTTATATTGTTCAAATCCATCATATTTAAACAAAAACACGGTTCCAGAAGCATCGATATATCTAAATTGATTAAACGGCTTTTGATAAACTTCATCAGATTCAGTTGTAGCGATATATTCGATAGAGCTTGTTTGATTATTGTGTGGTGTGTAATCAATATTAATCTGATGCCAGCGATTATCACGTTCAATGGTTAAGATGTTTACTTTTTTGAGGGGAAAGCTTGGGTCTTGTTTTACGACACTAATATCACTGGAGCCCGTAAAGTCAACAAAAGACGATCCCATCAACATCGCAGCCAACTTAACTCTAGGTCCCACCATATTGACAACAACGGTAGGAATATTCAGATAAAATGGTGTACCACCAATGTTATAAGCTAAGCTCTGATCTCTTGCTGCATCTGAATTTTCTGCTGATAAATCAGGTCGTGAAGTTAAACTCAACTCAAGACCTTGTTGCGTAATCGGGTTAACAATAATCTTACCAATAGCAACATTAAATTTAGGTGTTAATGTTAATGCATCAATAGATAAACTAACAGGGCTTGTACCATTGGTGGCATTATAATTGGCGCTAGATTGACTCTTCCCAAGTAACACTTTAGTTTTTAATGCTTTGTTTTGCTCTTGTTGGCTATTGGGCGTTTTAACCAAACCTTTAGCTTCATCAGCAAGCTTCTCAAACGAAGTGCTTACTTGCTCTTTTTTACTTTCCTCTATCGATGATTGCTCTTGCGCAAAACTCATCGTCAGCAAAAAAGGGAGCATCGCTATGTATAACAACGATTTTATTATGTGATTCATATTAACCTCAAATGCAAATGAAATCTCTATGATTAAAGATAGAACAGAAATATAACTTGACCACGTGAAATTAATATTTTATGAACAGATTCTTTTTATCAAACCTCAAAACAATATAATTTAGCTATTCGGTCACATCCCTGTGCTGCAAATTCTGTCCACTTCCATGGGTTCCAATTATATAGATCAATATCACCATAATTACCTTGATTAGCACTGTTTGAACTTGTCCAATTATTACAATTTGGTGTGCGTAACGTCCCTAGCGCATAGGTTCCTGTCCACATATCCAAATTGGACCTATCTGAAATAGGGTTCTCAATCTCAACTGATAATGGGTCCGTAATGAGCTTATCACTATAGGCAAAGATTGAGTTATCCAAGTTATAATAAACAATTTCTAAATGTGATTTGACATTGTCGATGGCATCAATGCTCTCATTACTTAACCATGCATGATAGTTACCTGACAAGCCTCTACCATCAGCATCTGCCTGACAGATATTATTGCCTGCATCAATACCACTTGCTCCACCGGCATCTGCCCAACTTGAAAGATCTCCTGAACCATATTTGTTCGTAATAAAAACATAACGATCAGCATCATTAAATGTACTAAATTCAATTTCAGCTGTTACCACCATCTGATTCTTATTTGCTTTGCTTGGCAGCCTTGAGGTTGTCGTATAGCTACTTTTATGTACCAAGCCATCATTGTCTTTTTCAAATAAAGACAAACCAAAATCTTCATTAAAAGCAATAACACCTTGATTGATTAAGCCTTTGATTTTTGCCGAAATTACAGTTTGCGTATCACCTAATGTTGCATGAAAACCATATTCAGATGAATTTAAGTCCCTATTATATAGCCAAAGTCGTCCAGCAAGACCACCGACAGCAATGTGCTGATTACTAACTTGAGCCAAAGGAATTTGTCCTGTGCCTAACTGTGAGGCTGTGGGAGAATCGATTGCTTGCCATAAGTTTGGTGAAAGACCACTATCTTGACTATAAAATAGCTTTCTTGTCGAGTATCTTGTATCTTCTGATGCCATCATGACACCATTTTCACGTTTACTTACTGTGTCATACAGAGTAATAAAATTGGTTTGACCATTGCCTTTACTATCTTTAACCGTCTTTGTTCCACTGGAAATTTTATTATTGGACGAAATGTCGACTACAGCATACTGCGCAGGTTGACTGCTTTCACCATCTTCAACTGCATAGAAGGTATTGTGATAAGCTGAAAAACCCGCAGCGTAAAAATCATTACCCTGTAAATCAAGCTCACTCTCTGAGTCTAATAGTTGATCTTTATCTGTATTAAGATAACGGTATTCTTGGACAACCAAACCTTTTGTTGAAAGGAAAAAAGTAGACAGTGAATCACGGCTAGAAATCCGATGATGATCCGTTGCCGTTGCAACTCCCCAGAAGTCAGAACCAGCATCATTCGTCAATTCGTGAGATTGATCATTTTCAAAGTTAATACGATATAACTTCTTTCTCGTACCACGATTATTAGCAAAATAAAACTCACCATATAAATTGGCTGTCATCTGGTTAATTTCATTAATATTTTTACCGACAATGCTACTCAACATTTTCTCTTTAGCATATTTCATCTCACCATCCGCTGCAGTATAAAAAAGTACGCTTGCATTATTATCACCACTGGATTTATCACCATCATTATCTCCTAACAATAGATAGCCACTATAAGACATTTCAGTAATGTAAGATGTCTTTGGTGTCTTAATTGCCAGACGCTCAGCGTGTAAACCAATGGTGCGTTGAAATGTTACTGGCTTCTGATGAACAAATATATGGCAAGACTCAGTAGCATTCAATGTAAACATACCCGTTTCATCAGGTGCACATGTACTTAAGTCATCACTAAACTCGATAAAATCTGAGTTCATAAATTCACTAATATCAATATTTTCGACTTTGCCTTTGGACGCGCCAAGTGTAATGCGCGTTAGTGCTGGTGCAATTTTTAGCACTTCTGGTTTATCGATCTCATTTAGCACTTCAACAGTAATTGGAGCATAACTTAGCGCATTGACTGCATTAACATTACCGATAATATTATTTGCTGTTGGATTAGGCGTCATAGTTAAGTTGCAACTTTGACCAGGTTGAACCACATCTGCACAATCATCTTGAACACCTGCAACGTCTGTATCAATACTAATATTTGGATTAATCCATGGAAAGCCACCAATGACCTCCACGACAAAAGCATTATCCCCTGCACCTAGTTGATAACGTTTACTCTCTTCATTATATTCAACCTCAGTACTTTTAAGACGATACATCACCGGTGCCGCTTCAAATGTTTTTGAAATCGACTCTACTTGACCACTGATCAGATCAGTCACTTGATAATTTAAAGTTGCTGTATGTGAAGCTGCTAAATCCTTAACAAGCACATCAATAGTACATTGATTTTCATTAAAAAAACCATCACATTGATTAGCATGTATTTCAAAATGTGTTGCGTCACTTATATTAATATTTGAGACTCCAAAGTATCCTTGATGTTCCAATGTGATTTTTTCTACACTTGGCTTGGTAAAATAGAAGTCTTCTGCATAAACATTAATACCAAAGAAACTTAAACAAGTCATTGCTAGGCATTGCGTTAGAATTTTTTGTTTTAACATAGCTTACCTCCTTTACTTAATTTATTACTGGTCTTAACTCAGTTGCTGATAAAAATTGAATTACAGTAATCGCATCATAATTGATGTTATTGGGCATATAAAATTCATCCATCGAACGGTATAAACTATAACCGTTACAACCGTAGTACAAACAGCGACCAACATATATTGCTGAAGTTATCTCAGAATTACTTATTGCAAAAAACTTAGCATTATCACTTGGTAACACACTTAATGTATCACCTAAGACTCTCTCTAGATCTGATGGTTTAAGATGTGAAAGATTTACTCCACTTTCACGAGCAAATGCAATGCCTCCATTGGCTCCTGGGCTAATCATTACCTCAGTATTACTAACACTTTCAAATACTAACTGAATATCTCTTGCCAAAACTGATAGACTATTCGTTGCCTTACCACCTGTCCATTGTTCAACGACCTTATCTTTTTTATAAAATGGTGTATTACTCGAATCAATGGCAAATACTCTGTTATTTATATAAAACATCGCAGTATTACTTTCCAAATTTGTAGCAAGTACATCATCCGTTGTATCGGTCAGAGGACTCGTTAAATTGATCGTTTGAATGATCGTATTTTCAGCCATACCACCTTTGGTCAGATATAATGTATCTCTATTACTGCGCTTTGAGATATGATAAAAGCTCTCTGCATTTCCCAAATCATACGTACTAATAACAGAGTCTGCCAAATTAACACTGTCACGCAATTGTAGCAATGTTCCATCTTTATAGACTATATGTAGATTATGGGCATTATTGAGAAATATATTTTCTCTTAATGCAAGACTACTGGAGCCATTCACACTGGTGTAAATTTTCTCAATATTGTCATGCAAAAGGTTATAACGATAAATATCACCACTCCCAGCATCAGTGACATACAAATAGCCAAAGGCATTAGTCAACATATGCCCAACTGGCACACTCAGCGGAATCTCACGAAAAAAACTAAGCGCATAGCCGTTGACTTTATACATAAATAAATGATTTGTTTGCTTATCCGGAATCGCTAATTGTCCTTCCAAATCAACTGCCATTGAAAAATTACCAATTGACGTTGGAATGGTAATTTCTTTTTGGTAAAGTCCTGTGGTGAAATAACGATAATTTGGGTGTTGCAACAAATACACAGAGCATTCTTCCCCTTGGCTTAGCGTAAATGCTTTGGTTACTGAATCAACATTGCAACTTCCTTGGTGGTTAACATCAATAGTCCATTTATCATTATATAAATTACCTATGTCAATGCTACTGGTGGCTTGCAATGCAATAAAGTCAATTTTGAGCATCCCCGTAGATAATCTCTTCACACGGCTTTGCAAACCCGAACCATGCTCAATGTCTAAGGTTTTCTTTTGGGGCAAACTATTGATGATATTTAAATCAGCATGTAAGGCTTCAGTTGTTTCACTAACCTCTATCATAACTTGACACGAATTATTAACTTCAATTGTCCCTGTACAGTTATGATCAATAATCTGCATTGCCTCGTTATCCGATAATGACACATCGGCATCAATCCATGGAAAACCACCAACAATCTCAATATTAAAGGTCACCTGATTACCACGAGCTAATAAATAATGCTCTGTGTTATTGTCATAATAGGCATTAACACTTGAAATATGGTTCATCACGGGTGCAGTTTCTAGCATAATGTTCTCTTGGCTAGTCTCACCTGTAAGTAAATCCGTCAAGTGATAGCTTACATTAGCAACTTGATCTGCAGCTTCAACTGCCACATCAATATGAATCATGCACTGCTTCTCTAGAAACTGACATGATGCACTATCTACAACAGTGAAATTTGGATTATCGATCGTCATCTCACTTACCTGATAGTAACTAATTGGTTTATGTTCGACACTCAATACAATTGAATGACTGCCTGCGGCTCTAAGATATTTATTATTATCAGCAGCATAGATAGTGTGAATCTGAGCAAATAGGCAGGTCATTAGAATGATAAAAAACTTCATTATATTACCTCACTAATTATAATTGTCATCTGCTTATTGTAGGAGCCAGACGCCGCAAGACTATCCGCTGAAAAATACCCTGTTACCTTACCTGGTGTTGATGATGTTATGTTGACAAGTTCTGAACCTTCATATTGCACATAACATGTTTCACCACCCTCTGCTGTGTCAAAATCAATTTGTCCGTCTGGTAATGCATAACAATTACCTTGCCGGACATCCCATGGCACTAGACCTTGCCCCGTTTGATTGACAAAACGTAAGTTATTGACAACAACCGATTCATCTTGTGTTGTTTGATGTTTTAGTGCGATACCTGTATATGCTCGATCATCGGCATTAACGGAAACTAACACCCCTGTTTGAAACTGCAGTTGATAACGTTTTTCTTCATCAATATTACTAAACGAGTAATTTGCTGGGTTTGACTGAATATTACTATTGCCTTTTTCCATGGTGACATCAACGCCACTAAAATTCATTGCCATTGGCAAGGAACGCTTTGCTATCTTATCTGCATTAATAATGGTTATTGGCAGCTGTGCTGTATAGGCATTTAGTCCTATGGTGATTAGTAAAAACCACACGCTAATACGTATAAAGCTCATTACAACACCTCGGATAATTCAAGTTCCAAAGTGGTGCTGTAAGTACCGGCTTGTGCATTTTCAGCCGACGCAAATTTCATTTTGGTAAAACCGTTTTTACTCATAAGCGGCGTTAATTGATCTCCGGCAAAGGTTAAAACGCATGGGAAAAGTGGCTGTGCTTGCCCAAAAACAATCTCATTACCATTTAACTGACAATTGACCTGCGCTTGAGTAATATTAAGCGCTGTTGTTTCATCAGCATAAAAGAATGTGAGTGACTTAATCACGGCACCCACTGTATCATCTTTTTTCAAATAGATCCCTTGTAAACCACTCTCAGGATCACTTCCCATACCACTGGAAGATTTAATCACTAATCGATATTGCAGATCGGGACTGACTTCAGTTGTTTTTAAACCCGCAACTGTTTTTTCATAATCTGCAGTACCTTTAAAGATTTCAGCAACAATCGGCTCTTCTGTTAATATAAAATTCGCATTTTTATTCTCAATCGTTGCTGTTAAGTCTAAAATAGCTTCTTCAGCTTGAAGGGTTCCCCACAACATCAGTGAGAATAAAATAAATTGTAGTTGTTTCATTTTTATCCTCCTGTGTAGGGTTTGCTCCTAATATACTTAATCATCACGACTTAAGCTTGATATACCCCATTTAAACTATTTATCACCATATTGATGCGTTTTATAGCTTAAGCAATGTATTACATACTCTGCTCCATCTTGATATTAAGTTGTGTTATATAACTGTCTTGCTTAGCATCTTTAGCAATATTGAAATTCAACACAGTACTTCCTGGTGATTTTGATTGACTCACATCAATACGTGATAAATTTTGCCCATCAATTTCAATCTCACACAAGTTGCTATCATTCTCTGTACCAAAATAAAGCGCATTGCCTTGCAAACGACAATTGTGTGTTGTTGTTTTAATATTAATCGGTTGCCCATCCGCTGATTTTAATAAAATTGACTTTAATGCAACGCTTTTCTCATTCGTATTTCGCCCGACCAAGTGCACACCTTGCAAAGTATTAATACTACCAATAGATGACCCTTCCGCTGTAATGTTGAAAGAATAGTCTTTAGCAGGATCAATATGATGGACCGATAAGCCAACATGCTCAAAGTTTGTTGTTGTCTCACCGGCTAAGGTAGTCACTGACAGAGGGATATGTGTCATATCAAACTTGACAGATCTTTCTCCCACAATCACCTCGATCTCAAAAGATTCGCTAGCGGCATAAGCCATCGAGATCATGCCGCAACTCATTAAAAACAAATTCGTTCCTTTCATAAGTAGCTCCTTTGCTTTTATCTATCAATATCAACTATGGTGTAGTAGATAAGGTAATGTTGAATGTATTGGTATAATTACCTTCTGGCGCATCAGTCGCGGCAGCAAATTCAAACTCTGTCATACCCGGTGTTGCCAAAGTCGTTAATTTATTTGCTTCTGCTTGAGTTAATGTAAATGAACACTCATTGCCTGTACCACCCACTGTTGAGAAGTTAACTTTCCCTTCAGCATCGATCACATCACAGTTACCCGCACCATTAGTTAAGGCAACTGCAGCACCTGCTGAGTCTTTGAATGTTAATGACTGAACCGCACCTTGTGGATTGTTATAATCACCATTAGCATATAAAAGAGCACCTTTGATACCTTTTGTAGCGCTAATATCTTCAACAGAACCGCCAGCTAGTTGCACTCTTACGTTATAACCATTAACAGGAGCTGTGCCGCCTGTGATTGACAAGCCAGGTGAAACAACCGTTTCAGTTTCACCTTGAAGAAGTGATGAAGACACTGGCACATCTGATATAAGTAGTTGTGCAGCCGTTGTACTTACTTCCATCGTGACATCAACACTTGATGAAGCAGCATATGCCATAGAACCTGCTAAAGCAGAAGTAGCTGAGATTGCGATCATTAATTTTTTCATAGTATTTCTCCTATTAAGTTGTTAAAAAGTTATGCTGATTTCGATAAAGATAAATAACATCAAAATCAAGCTTCAAAATAAGGATGCCTTATTTGCGATCCATATTATC
>JAHDDB010000052.1 GCA_020629575.1 Caedibacter sp.
CATGTTTGAACCAAAATGGATGCTATAAGTACTAATAAAACCATCATAGATAATATGTTCCAAAAATGGCAATAATATAAAGTTCACCTGATAAGGCAAACTATGCTTTGGAAAAAAATCTTCTAAGCTATGGCTAATTCCCTTAATGCCATATAATCTAGTGCCTTTATTTGCGCCTAGTGATGCCATCACCACCGAGTGATCACGTAAATGCTTCATGAGAAAGCAATCAGTCACCAACTTACCTCGCCACTGACGGATAACGTCTAGATCTTCTTCCTTAAAGTTATATGGGTTTCTATCACAGAACTCTTCTATATTGGCTGCCGCATACATTTTATCTCTTATCGAAGGAATAGCGCCTTGCAATTCATCATGACTTAAGTCCTGAAAATCTTCCACGGATTTTAACCTAGAATTAATAGCATATTTTTTGTTGGTGAAATCCATTAAAGATCGGTGAAGTTTAAAAAAATATTCTGCTTCATGTGATAAAAGTTGACTCATTGCCGTTGTCCTTATTTTTTGCCTTCATAATACAAATCCACCTAAGTTAAACCTAAATCCCCCTCACCCGCGCAGCTTACGCTACGCGACCTCTCCCTCAAAGGGCTAGGTAAAAATAGTTCAACTCATACCGCCCACAAATCATTTTACGCGCGGTATATTCTTCAGTTAGTTACATACCATACCTCTCACTTTTAGCAATGCCTATTAACAAACCAATAAATTCTAACACTTTACTTTTAATTTTCAGTCAAATCGTTAATATATTTTCACCTCTAGTCAACCCCTTTAACATATATGGCAATTCATAAAATCAAAGGTTATGTTATTTTCGTTGTGGTGCTAAGCGCCTTTTTACTATTTTATAAATATATTATGCAGGTTTTCCCAGGCCTTATTGCCAATGACATTATGTCGTCTTTTAGCATCTCTCCAGCTGAAGCAGGGTCGTTAGTTGCTATTACCTTTTGGACCATTGTTATTACCCAATTATTCTCAGGGGTGATTTTGGATAAATTTGGTTTTCGCATCATTAGCTCACTATCATTGGTGAGCTCAGCATTCGGGCTTCTGGTATTTATTTATGGCGCTAATCACGGTGATTTATGGCTTGGCTATCTTGGGCGCATTATGATTGGCGTTGGCATTTCCTTTGCTACGGTTAGTTATATCAAAGCAGTTTCAGTATGGTTCTCCCCGCGACGCTTTGCCTTCGTTTCAAGCTTCTTGGCAACTGCAGCGATGCTAGGTGCGATCATTGGGCAAGCACCATTATCTTATTTGATCTCACATACAGGCTCTTGGCAAAAGGCATTGGTAATCTGCGCTTTTATTGGGCTTATTGGTGCACTTTTATATTTTCTCATCGTCCGTGATCATAACCCTAAACAAAAAAACATCTCCACCAAGGACAGCAGTCTTGAGTGGGTATCAATAAAAACAGTACTGTTCAATCGCAATAACTGGCTATTAACCTTTTATTCAGGCTTAAGCTTCACAGCGATTGACGCCTTTGCCGGCCTTTGGGGTAACAACTATTTTCGTGAGCAATATGGTGTGTCAACTGAGCATGCAGCAGGCATGATTTCGATGATCTTCCTTGGTATGGCTATTGGTTCACCAATTATTGGCAAACTATCAGAACACTATAACACCAAGCGTTTAATGCTAGGCTTCCATGTTATAGCCACCATTAGCCTTGCGCTTGTTCTCACAGTAAAAACCACACCACTAACCGCCTCTATCTGCTTATTTATCTTTGGTTTCTCACTCGGCATTTATATGCTGAGCTTTGCCATTGGTCGACGCATTAACCCTATCGTTGTAACTGCTACTGTTGCTGCTTTAATCAACACGGGCGAGCCTATCTTTGGCGCGATTTTCGATCCTCTTATTGGTTATTTTCTTGAGCTTACATGGCAGGGTAATTACATCAATAGCGCTGGACAAATTGTGCAGTATGCACAAGGTTTGGCACCCGCTAATGCTATCAAACACTTCGATGTTTCTTCTTACCATATGGCATTCTCCATTTTGACACTCAGCATGATTCTGTCTTTTGTCTTATTATGCTTTGTTAAAGATAACAACGAAGCACAAAGTGATGATGTCTAACACTAATAAAAACATTTTCTGATACGTTATTTCTGCTATGATGGTGCGCATTGCCATGATAGACAAGAATGCAAGACGCAATGAAACCAACAATCAAAGCTAGCCATTTATTTTGGATCTTTTTCCTCACTTACGCATTTTTATGGACGCTCGCGCCGTCAATTATGCGCTTTGTCACACCAATGGATGCCACCGAAGGGGCAATGTGGGCGCATACGCTGCAATGGGGCTATCCACGCGACCCTTGGTTAAATGCGCTATTAACTAAGGTCGCACTCTTGATTAGCGGCAACCATGATTGGAGTGTTTATTTATTCTCTCAACTGATGGCGCTTATTGCATTTTGGTCAATTTGGCGCTTGGGACGATTGATCTTTAAAAATGATTATTTAGCACTATTTGCTGCCATTATTCTTATTGCCATTCAATACTATAACTTAGCGATTATTGACTTTAATGACAATGCCTGTGAGCTTGGACTTTGGCCGTTAATGGCTTTATATTTTTATCGCAGCACCACCACAAATCGCCTGAAGCATTGGGTACTACTTGGCATCATCTCAGGTCTTGCGATGATGGCGAAATACTATACTGCTGTACCCTTAGTTACTATGCTGCTTTTTATCCTTTTTGAAAAATCACTCCATCGCCACTTAATTAACTGGAAGCTTTATCTAAGCTTAACCATCTTAATTGTTATTTGTATTCCTCATATCATGTGGCTTATGAACTATGGTTTTATAACGATTCACTACTCAATGGATAAAGTTGATAGCCATATTCATGAAAGCGTATTGCAAAGACACTTTGTCTATGCGCTACATTTCTTTTTCGCACAAATTGGAACGTTCATGGGCGCTGTTGCCTTATTTTTATTTGGTTTTGCAGGTAAAACCCAAAATAAACCAACGCTCAATAGTAAAACAAACATTGACACCTTTAACGCCAAATTCTTGTTTTTAGTTGGGTTTGGCCCGACACTTGTTACCGTGCTTATTTCAATCATTGGCGGTTGGAATATCCATACGATGTGGGGCATCCCATTGTTAAGCTTATGGAGCCTTATCCTCATTGCACTAACCAAACCTGTTTTAACCATGAGCAAACTCAAACGCCTTATTGCTATGGCCAGTTTTATTACCCTTTTGTTACTTATAGGCTATAGTGTTTCATTATCTCGCAGTAAAACCAGTAGCGCCAATTATCCGGCACGCGAAATCGCACAAATCGTCACCAATGAATGGCACCAACGTTATAACACCAAGCTTGAATATATAGCGGGCTTTAATAAACCGATTAGCTATATCACCCGCTATTCCAAAGACCATCCAATGGCGCTTATTGCTTTTGATCCTAAACTTAATCCTGCACTTGATATGCATGACTTACGCTTGAAAGGCGCGGTGTTTATTTTGGTGCCACAAATGGAAGGCACTACTACATTTCCAAAAGAGGTATTAGCACAATACCCTGATTTAGTAATCACACCTTATCAAGAAATCCCTTGGAAACGTGCCAAGACCAATCAACAACCGATGCGCTTTCAAATCGCTTTTTTACCACCAAAGCCATAGTGTGACCATATGACTTTACGCGACAGTTATCTAAATTATCTCAATACACATCACTACAATGAAGACCCATTGCAATTACAAGCAATTGACTATTTACAGCAAGTCATTGCGCAAGTTAAGGAGCAAGTCTCAATAAAATCTAAGACCTGGCGCTTATTTAAAAAGAAGCCTGACCCAATCAAAGGCTTATACATGTGGGGTGGCGTTGGTCGCGGTAAAACTTTTATCATGGATTTATTCTATGATGCGCTAACTATTGATAATAAAACGCGCTTGCACTTTAATCACTTCATGCAACAGGTACACCAATCATTGCGTAGCTTTCAAGGTCAAAATAATCCTTTACAAAAAGTCGCTCACAATATTGCAGATCAATATAGTGTAATTTGTTTTGATGAATTTTTTGTCGAAGACATTGCAGATGCGATGATTTTAGGTGGTCTTTTCACACAATTATTTGAACTTGGCATTACCCTTATCGCCACTTCAAACATCCCCCCTCAACGTCTTTACCAAGGTGGCTTACAACGCGAGCTTTTCTTACCGGCAATTGACTGCCTTATCAAGCATGTCACCGTTCTTAATCTTGATTCCGGCACTGATTACAGACAACTAACACAAGCGCATAATCAAAACTACTTCTACCCCTTACCAGAAGCCACACTTGATCTTGCCAATCGCTTTAAACAAAGCGCATCAACTCATGTAATGCATGATACTGAAATCATCCTTGAAGATCGTCTTGTTAAAGTCAAAGCCGTTGATGAAAATGCTATTTGGTTTGATTTCTTTAGTATTTGCGGTGATGGTCGCGGTGTGAGTGACTATATCGCCCTTGCCAAACGTTTTGATACCATCTATATCAGTGATATGCCCATATTAACGATAAAATATGAAAGTGAGACCAGACGTTTTATCGCCATGATCGATGAGTTTTATGATGAAGATAAACACGTTATTATCGCAGCGGATGCTGACTTTAATGACATCTATCAAGGTGAAAAACTTAAATTTGAATTTGAACGTACTAAAAGCAGATTATACGAGATGCAGCAACAGCATCAGCAAAGAACAAACACACGTAAAACTACGCTTGTCTTTTTAAATGAATCTTATTAGAATCGTCCACTTCAAATTTAAACAGACAATTAAATGAACATTAAAAGAATAATTTCAACCCTATTCATTTTAGTAACGATCACACTTTTTAGTGGTTGCGCTGCAATTGGTACTGCCGTTAGTCATCGTAACTTAGAAACCCAAACGCTTATGAGCAATAGTGTCTTTTTGTCACCTGAATCTGTTGATTTAAAGCCAACAATATTTATCATGCTAACCAATACCACAGATCACCCAGATTTCTCTATTAAAAGCGCTTTATTAAAGCGTCTTGAATCGAAGGGTTACACTATTGTTAATCATCCACAACAAGCTTCTTTTATTTTGCAAGTCAACATTCTACAAGTCGGTCAAAAAAGCAAAACCGCAGCACAAGAGATGATGTCTGAAGGCTATGGTGGTGCATTAGAGGGTGTAGTATCCGGCGTTGCTATTGCTGCCACAGGTGGTGCAAATGTCGTTGTTGGCGGTGTTGCAGGTGGTGTTGCCACATCAGTGACAGATAATTTTGTCAAAGACGTAACCTATACGGTGATTAGTGACATTAAGCTCAGTCAAAAATTCAAAGACAATACAATCACAGATAAAACAAGAATTCTTAGCATGGCAAATCGTGTAAATCTAGCATTTGATAGCGCTAAACCACTACTTGTCACTGGTTTATCTGACGCCATTTCAGGATTATTTATCCAACAAACCACAGCCTAGGAAATCACATGCGATATTTATCAGCAACCCTAAGCCTTATTATATCTTTGCTTCTGCTAACAGGCTGCGCTCATCAACCGATTGGCAGCGGCCCTGTTCTCAATAGCATGAAAGTCGAGAAAAAAGACGTCTTGCACGCGGTTGGCCATGATTCAACCGTTATTGGTACGATTGGCGCAGGTGCCGGCGCAGTGACTGGAGCAATTGTTGGCATTGGTTTAACCATTGTAACCTTTGGTTTAGCAGCACCTTTGATTCCTGTAACAACCTTAGCAGGAGGCGCTGGAGGTGCCGCCATTGGTGCTGGCAGTGGCGCTATTTACGGCTATGCCAAAAACCATGACCAATACTTGTACAGCTATCTTGTAGAAAATAAAAGTGATGGCAAAAAATACCTTATTCACCAATATGACAAGAACCAAATTGCTCAAGGTCAATTAGTTAATATCTATCATGATAAGGGTGATATATTTTATATTCGAGAAATCAAAAAAGCCTAAGTAAATACGACCATAACTAAGGACTAAACCACTTCTTTTGTTTGTAACACTTGGTTGTAAAGCATATCTTTGACACGGCGACGCTGCTTTTTAAGATTTGTTAACTCATTATCTGTTACTGCTTCATGATTGGCTTCAATTCTAAATATTTCCTTATCAAGCGCTTCATATTCATTAAATAGTTTGTGAAAGTGATTATCCGTTTCTTTTAAATTATGGATTGTTTCAGCATACTCTGGAAACTCTTTAACTAGCGGGTGGTGTTCTAACATTATTGACTCCTACATTTATGATTAATATTACAAACTTCCAGTTTGAGTCTAACAATCATAAAACTAGGCGTCATGCACGCTTATAGCAAAAAATATCAATAGATCCAAAAACAATGATCTATGTCATCTTTTTATATATTTTTTAGTGGTAAAAATAAACGACGAGCTTCCGAGTGAAACTCCCTAAAATCAAACTGTTTATAAAAAGATACCGCTTTTTCATCAATTGCATCCACAACCATGGCATAAATAAAAAATCACAAAAAAATGCAAATCCTAATTGACAGTCTTTAAAAATTTCTGTTAGCTTAAGTTCAAGTTGTTAATTTTTTCGTGAAGACATTATGCTTAAATACGCTTGTTACAAACGAATGATGATGCCCAACCTAGGCGCTGTTGTCGAGGTTGGGTTTAAGTCGTTTGCTTAAGCGCGAACAAGCGATTTAAACACCAATTCCAGTGCCTAGGATTTTAAAGGCACTGGCTCCTTGCCAGCGACCCCAAGCGCGAAAAATAGCTTCAAGAGGTTCAACATGGCAAATCAATTTACAAATGAGCAGCACTTCACCACACAATGCATCCATTCAGGCATCCAAGCAGATCCAAATAATGGCGCTTTATTAACACCTATCTTCCAAACAACTACATATCAACAACAAAGTGTAGGCAATCACCAAGGGCACACTTACAGCCGTTCATCTAATCCTACGGTGAGCGTATTAGAAGAGAAGCTTGCCAAGCTTGAAAAAGCACCAAGTAGCGCATGCTTTGCCACAGGCATGGCGGCTATTAGCGCACTTGCTTGCACTTTACTCAAAGCGGGTGATCATGTCGTCTGTTCTGATGTTGTCTATGGTGGCACCGTACGCTTATTCAATGAAGTACTTAAAAAATTTGGCGTTGAGGTAAGCTATGTTGATAGTAGCAACCCACAAAATGTCAAACATGCGATTACTGATAATACCCAATTAATCTTAATTGAAACACCCGCTAATCCAACGCTTAAATTAACTGACATCAAAGCAATCGCTGATATTGCTAATGCACATAATATTCTATTGGCAGTGGATAACACTTTCTTGACGGCGGCACTGCAAAAACCACTTGATCTAGGGGCAGATATTAGTATCTATTCGACCACCAAATACATTGATGGGCACAACGCGACTGTTGGTGGTGCGTTAATCGCTAAAGATGAAGCGATTAACGAGCGCTTTCGATATACCCGCAACTGCTTAGGATCAATTCAAAAACCCTTTGAGGCATGGCTTGTTTTACAAGGCATTAAGACATTACCACTTCGTTTGAAACAACACTCTGACAATGCCTTAGCAGTAGCGCGTTTTCTGGCAACACACGAGGCAGTTAAAAGCGTTTACTATCCTGGTTTAAATAGCTTCCCACAGCATGCACTAGCTGAAAAGCAACACCTAGGCGCACACGGTGGAATGCTCGCCTTTGAGCTTAAAGGTGATATTCAAAATGGAATAAACTTTATTAATTCGGTTAAGCTCTGCGCGTTAGCTGAGAATCTCGGTGCGATTGAAACTTTAATCACCCATCCAGCGACGATGACGCATGGTCCAATTGCCGCAGAAGAGCGCAAACGCCTTGGCATTCATGATGGTTTAATTCGATTATCTGTTGGCTTAGAAGATCCATTTGATATCATTCAGGACCTAGATCAAGCATTAGCTGCTGCCACCGAACAACAAAGTAAGCAAAATAAGCAAAACAAACAAAAGGTATCTTAATCATGACACAATATCGCTGTAGTAGTTTTCAAGCCGAAGTCGTTGTGCTTAAGTTTGGCAGCTCCATTCTTGAATCTCTTGATCACGTCCAAGACGCTGCTTTTGAAGTAAAACGCTTTGTAGATCAAGGCTATAAAGTTATTGCAGTTGTCTCGGCTATTGGCAACACTACCGATGCTTTAGAAGGTAATCAAAATGCATTTAATCTAAGCAACAATCAAACCAGTGCCAAAGCGCGTGCTTTATTGCTATCCACGGGTGAACTACAATCTGTCGCATATCTGACACAAGCACTACTACAGCAAGGAGTCCAAGGCAATTTCATCACCAACCCAATCGTTGCTGAAGGTGATTATGCCAACGCCACTCCACTTCATATCAATCAATCATTATTTCATGAGCTATTAAACACACAACAAGCCATCGTTGTACCGGGTTTCATTGCCGAGAATAAAGACAATGAACCTTGCCTTTTAGGGCGAGGTGGTTCGGATTTAACAGCCCTTTTTATTGCGCATCAATTGCAAGCCAAGCGTTGTATTTTACTAAAAGATGTTGATGGCGTTTATCATTTAGACCCCAATAAATTTGAAGATGCTATTCGCTACGAGACACTCACCTATGACTGCGCAAAAGAAAAAGCAACACAAGTCATTCAACCGCAAGCGATTACTTGGGCTAAAGCGCATTGCTTAACATTTCAAATTGGCAAACTCAATGGCAATAATTACACAACCGTTGGCACATTAGAAACAAGACAAGCCGCTCAATTGTCACGTCAAGTTAATATTTATGAGGTTGCATAATATGGATCAGTGGACGCGCCTTATTCATCCAGAAATTGACAATAACGACCCATATCACGCCAACAGTTTACCGATCTATCAAACGGCTACGTTCGCCCAAGATGATGCTGAGCATCCTGCTAACCACTATGATTACTCAAGAAGTGGCAATCCGACACGCGCGTACCTTGAAGCTTACATTGCTAAGCTTGAAAATGCGCAATATGGTCTAGCATTTAGTAGTGGCATGGCAGCTATTAGTTGTGTGCTGCAACTATTAAACGCAGGCGATCATATCATTATTGGCACCGACATTTATGGTGGTACACACCGGATTGTTCACAAGGTGCTAACGCGTTTTAATATTCAATGCTCGCACGTTGACTTCAATGATGAGCAAGCATTAAAACAAGCATTAACGGTAAATACTAAGTTGTTGTTACTAGAAACACCAACCAATCCACTCCAGCAAATAACCGATATCAACGCCTTAAGATCAAAGCTAGCGCAGAATATTATCCTTGTCGTAGACAATACCCTGCTATCACCTTGGCTACAGAAGCCGCTGGAGCTTGGTGCTGATATTGTGATTCACTCAGCGACTAAGCATTTAGCAGGACACAGCGACGTGTCTGCAGGTATTGTTGTCACTAATCATGAACATTTAGCCAAAGAGCTTAAATTCTTACAAAATGCTAACGGTAATGCGCTTGACCCCATGCAGGCATGGCTTTTATTAAGAGGGGTTAAAACACTTGGTTTACGCATTGAGCGTCAACAGCAAAGCGCGCTTAAAATTGCACAATTTCTAGAGAGCCACCCCAAAGTGACTAAAGTTTACTATGCAGGACTACCAACACATCCAAACTATAATATTATGCAGGCTCAAGCCTCAGGATCTGGCTCGGTATTAAGCTTTACTACTGAATCATTTGAACTATCTAAACACATTGTAAATCAGACGCAACTTTTTACTATTTCAGTAAGCTTTGGCAGTTTAATGAGTCTCATTAGTCTGCCTTGCCAGATGTCGCATGCCGCAATTGATAGCAGTAAGCGCAATATTCCAGAGAGTCTTATCCGACTATCTATTGGCATCGAAGATCCTGACGATCTCATTGCCGATCTTGAGAAAGTCTTAGACCATGAAATAACAACATCTTTTACGAGTGAGTACCATGCCAAATAACAGTCATATTAGTTTTGAACTATTCCCTTCTAAAGCTCATCTTGACAATGGTAAGCTTTACCAAGCGATTGATGAGATAAAGCCTCATGCACCTAAATACATATCCGTCACTTTTGGCGCTGGCGGCTCAGAGTCTTACGCTAACTCGTTAACGCTTATTCGCTATTTACGTCAACAGCATATTGATGTCGTGCCACACATTATCTGCTTTCACCTTGATAAGCAGGCGATTTTTAATCTTTTGCAAGAATATATTAAGCTTGGCATTGATCGCCTTGTTGTTGTTCGTGGCGATTTACCACAAGATATTCAAAAACAAACCAAAGTAAGCTTTAATTATGCTTATCAATTAATTGATTATATTCGCCAAATCAGTGGTGAGCAGTTTGATATTACGATTGCAGCCTATCCTGAGTTTTATCCTAGCTCCAAGACTTTACAAGAGGATATCGATAATCTAAAACAAAAGATAAACGCAGGCGCCAACCATGCGATTACGCAATATTTTTATAGTATTGATGCCTTCTATCACTTCTTACAAATGTGTCATGATCATCAAATCACTATTCCGATTACGGCGGGAGTTATGCCCATCGCCAATTATCAAGGCTTAAAGCGCTTCTCACAAATTTGTCATGCTGATATCCCCCAGTGGCTTGATAAGCGTCTTGCCGCCTACGCACATGATCCTGTGGCACTACAAGACTTTGCCAGTGATGTTGTCGCTAAATTGTGTGATGACTTAATTGACCTTGGCGTGCATGGGCTTCATTTCTATACTTTGAATCAAATGTCTGCAACCAATGCCGTGATTGCTAAAAGCTCGAAACTGCAAAGCATTTTGGCACAGCAAAAAAGCCAGAGGAATCAACAAGCTCCTGAGCTAATCAGCATTACCCAATTAGCATCTCGTTAATCACTTTAATCACTTTAATCACTTAGCTTTACAGTTATAGGCTTTCGACGTACCATAATCACAAATCAATGACAAATCAATGACAATCGTGATTTCTTATGCAATTGCCGCCATTAAAGTCCTTGCCTTATTTTATTGCTGTTGCCAAGCACAAGCATTTTGCTCAGGCTGCTGCCGAGCTTAATCTTACTGCCGGCGCGATTAGCCAACAAATTAAACAACTGGAGCAGTATCTTGGGACAACGCTTTTTAACCGTGACACTAAGCATGTTGAGTTAACACATGAAGGGATGCGCTACTACAAAGAAATCGAAGCAGCACTAATTCACATTGAGCAGGCAACAAGTCAGATTAAACCGCTTAATCAAGATACGGTACAATTACGCGTTTTTTCAACACTTGCCGTACAATGGCTAATCCCACGATTAAGTGATCTTTACCTAAAACATCCAGATATCAATCTCAATATGATGACGTCAACTGAGTTAAAAGCACATGATGTCGATAATGCTGATTTGAGCATTCAACTAGGATTAGAGGATCCAGCCAGTAAAGCAGTTAAGCTATGGCAGAATCAACTGATGCTTGTCTACAACCCGCAGATCATTAAAGCCGATGAGATAAAAAAGAGTCCTGCGATTGTCGTAAATCACCCCTTGCGTGAACAAGACTGGCAGATTTTTTGTGAGTCTACGCATTTAACAATACCTAGCAAAAAAATATCTGTTGCCACAACTATTCATGCGCTTCAAGCCGTTGAAAATGGACTGGGCAGCTTTGTTACGCACTTGCCACTTGTGCACGCATTAATTCAAAACAAACGCCTTAGTATTTGGCAAGAACCTTTGCCATTATCGCAATACTATTACTTAGTTGATAATCAGCCGCACCGGCATACTGCCAATAAAAAAATTGTGCATAATTGGTTAGTAGAGCAAGCACAACAGTATTTTGAAAAGTAAATTTACCTGCTGATCACAATTGTGATTTACAGTGCTTTTGTGGACAATAGCTTACTCCATTGCTTAAATACACTATTGATATGAAACTTTATATTTATGAACACTGCCCTTTCTGTATCCGTCCACGCATTATTTCAGGGCTAAAACATATTCCACTTGAACTAATTTACCTTGCCAATGATGATGAGAAGTCTCACTTTGATCTCATTGGCAAAAAACAAGTGCCTTTTTTACAAAAGGATGATGGTAGCTTTTTGATTGAAAGTTTGGATATCTGTCAATATCTCAATAATTTTGACAACAAGCCAATCTTAAGCGATGAGATCACTACAAACACCAAACTGATTGAACTCACGACACTGCTAAGTAATACCAGTAAATCACTGGTCTACCCAAGTTTTTTGAATCATCCACTTAATCAACAAGATTTCCCAACGCAAAGTGCGAAAGACTATTTTGAGCGTAAGAAAGAAAAGTACATTGGTTGCTTTAAGGCAAATTTACGCTTTCCAGATGCTGTCATTGAAAGCACACAAGCAATTTTGAGTGAACTTGATCAGCTTATGACATACACCTATGCTAGCAGCAACCAATTGTCTTGGGATGATATTATGATTTTTCCAATACTGCGTAACCTAGGTATTATTAGTCATCTTATTAATATTCCTGAGAATATTAAACGCTATGTCAAACACTTAGCGCATGAAACAGATATTGGACTTTATACTAACTTCAACCAAGGATAGTAACTTATGAAAATCACTCAAATTGAAATTTTTGATATTCACTGCCCCAAGCGTCTAGCGTGGTCACCCGTGTTTGTACGCATTCATACCGACGAGGGGCTAACGGGAGTCGGTGAAGCAGGTCTTGCTTATGATCTTGGGCATTCCGCTGCTGCACATATGATTAAAGAGTTTGCCAAGGAGATGTTATTAGGAGTTGATCCATTTGCTACTGAACATCTTTGGAATCGTATGCTACGCGAGAGCTTCTGGGGTCTAGGTGGCGGACCTGTAGTCTATTCGGCAATGAGCGCGATTGATACCGCACTTTGGGATATCAAAGGTAAAGCCCTTGGTTTACCGGGGGCGCATTCCAAATTTGTGGGTAATTATGAAGCCAACAGTAACCCACCCTTAA
>JAHDDB010000053.1 GCA_020629575.1 Caedibacter sp.
TTCTAAATGATAGTTTGCAGCTAGAGATTGTTGATGGCTGGCTTAAAGCAAAAGGCACAACACTTGGTGCTGATAATGGTATAGGCATTGCTGCAGCAATGGCAGCTGCAACGGATAAAGATATTAAACGTCCAGCACTTGAAATATTAATCACTGCTTCAGAAGAAAGAGGATTAATTGGTGCGAATAATTTGAGTAAAGACTTATTAACAGCCAATACGATGATCAATCTAGATACAGAAAGCTGGGGAGATATCTATGTCGGTTGTGCCGGATCACAATCAGCAACAATGACATTCAAAAATGAAGCCATTGAGCAATCTCCTTCACTTCAAAGTATTGAAATCATTGTCAATGGTCTTAAAGGTGGTCATTCAGGTTTAGACATTGATAAGCCGCGTATTAATGCGGCAAAGTTTATGAGCATGATGCTTGATGATTTAGATCAAAAGCATTCATATAACATTAACGAAATCAAAGCTGGTAATCTACCGAATGCCATTCCACGTGAAGCTAAGGCTATTATTTCTTGTCAAGTTGAAGATGTAGCACAAATAAAAGAAGCTTTAACTCATTATTATCATAATTGGTTTGCGATTTACCAAAAAAATGAGCCTAATTTTGCATTAATAATCAAAGAAGTAACAACGACAAAAACGGCATTCAATGACGATTTAAAGCACCGTTTCTTAAATGTATTAACAAGTATACATTCAGGTGTATTAGCGATGAGCCCTGCGATGTCAAATCTGGTAGAAAGCTCAAACAACTTATCTTCGATTAAATTAAAAGATGAAGATATTGTTATTACTATTTATACACGAAGTGATAATAATTTAGCGATCAATAGTTTTATGCAATCGATTAAACGCATAGCAGCTCAAAATAACGCGATTTTTAATAAATCCCAACTATCCCCTGGTTGGAAGCCAGATATGAGCTCTAATGTGCTTAAAATTGCCAAAGAGAGCTACTTTTCACTTTATTCTAAAGATGCAAATATCAAAGCGATTCATGCCGGTTTAGAGTGCGGTGCTATCGTTGATAAATACCCACATATGGATATGGTTTCAATAGGACCATCAATTGAAGGTGCGCATTCGCCTGATGAAAAAGTAAAAATCGATACAGTTAGTGAGTTTTATCAGCTATTGAAAGTAATGTTAGAGAGATTATAGAAAAGGAGTAAAGAGAGTAAGTAAAAGTCATCGTTGTGTAGGTGAGTCACTCTATGTGCTTGACGACATAAAGGTTATCTAAGGAGGGGAGGGAGGATGACGACCCACCTAACACATCCCTAGTATAGTAAAGGATTTTAAAAGTGTTAGTATTTTTATAAAAAAAGTGAAAATTTTTTCTCAATATAATAAACACCTTGGAAATATAAGGTTTTCAGCATGATTAATGATGGATATATAAAAGAAACTTAAACTATGGCACCTTGATTTATAACATTTTTATGTTATTCTTAGACAGCCATAGTAATTTGATGATAACAATGCCTGTTTCTGGAAAAGATGTTTTAAAAACACTATTTAAAAATGGATGGGAATTACATAGAGTTAAAGGTTCTCACCATATTTTGATTAAATCAGGAGTAACAATAACCATCCCAGTGCATGGTAATAAAGACATGAAAATCGGTCTGCTTAAATCAATAGAAAAGCAAACTAAATTAAAATTTTAAGGTGGTAAAGAAATGTTAAAATATCCATTTAAAATTACTAAACATAGCGATGATGGAGAATATTACCTCATCGAATCTATTAATTATCAAGGCGGTTTTAGTCAGGCTGATACGCTTGAGGAAGCCTTTGAAAATGCACATGAAGTAATAGACTTGCTTGTGGGTTATGCTATAGAGCAAGATAAAATTGAATTACCAAAACAAGTAAAAGGTAAAGATATTTATATGATTGCACCATCAATAGAGTACGCAATTCCAATTATGCTAAAGCAAGCCAGACAAGCAAAAGGTATGAGTGCACCACAAATGGCTAAAGCGCTTGGTGTACCTTACCAAAATTATTGGCGTATCGAGAAAGGTGAGCGTAAAAACTTAACCATTAATACCCTGCAGCGTGTTGCTGCGGTACTTGGATTAAGTGTTGATATCAGCTTTGTGTAATATATCAAAAATATAATCATTCATCGTTATGGGTTGCTGTTTTCAGGATAAATAACCGAATTTTTATGTTCATCATTCCAAATTTCTTGCTCACTTAATGTTGTCTCAATCAACTCAATAGGAGCGCCTTCCACTTCAATCATTGCAACTTTAAATCCTGCAAAAGGCTCATATGCTGACATAATAACTTTCTGATCTTTAATAGCTTCAGCTAAGTTATCCACTTTAAAAGCGACATGAGTTTTGGTTTGAATCAGTGGATGCAAAGGACATCCTTTTTCAAAACGATGGTATTGAATACGAAAAGGGTTGTGTCCTTTAGTGGTGTACATTTTAAATGATGAGCTATAACGTTCATCAGGATGTTTTTCTGTTGTTGGGATGCCCATATGGTGGTATTGATAGTTGATGTCCGTCATGCTAGAAAATGATATTGTCTAATTTTTAGCAAATAATAATACGTTGGCCTAAACTTGTAAACTTAAGTTTTAAGGCATAAATAGGTTATGACCATATTACTGTTCACTTTTATTTTTAAGCGTTGGCTGAGCGTAAGTCGAAGCCTCTATGAAGTGTGATTTTCCCAAGCTTACCACACTTCGACTAACGCTCAGGGTGCGGTGAGCACTTATGGGTGAATATTTAGTCTTAGCACATAAATAATTGCAAAATTGCCTCACAATTAATTTTACTTTGTGCATTAACAGGGATTTCATCACCATAACGAAAGGATTTAGGTAGTAGTATTTTCTCAAACCAATGACTTAAAAAGTGACGCAAAGTATTATTGAATGCTAAGGCATTGATATGCTCTTTTTGCTGTTTACCTGATTGTGATAACACAATAAAAACACCAATATATTCGCGTGATTTCTCAAGTTTTAGTGCGTAACAATCATCAACCCAAGTGTGTGCTTTAAGTTTGTCTTCAAGCTCTGTAAGTGATAGACGTTTGTCTTCAAGCTTTACAATACGTCCTTTGCGACCTTGTAAAATAAATTGGTTAGATTTGATTAACTTAATAATATCATCCGTATCAATAAATGGCTCAAGAAAAGAATCAGCATAAACACGCAATGTCTGATCTTTATTTTGTGTTATTTGCACATCATCAAAGCATTGCCAAAGTGGATCATTCAGTTGTTGACGCCAAGCAATAATACCTGTTTCACTACTACCTAATATTTCATTAATGGTTAATTGTAAATGCTTAGTTAAGCTCAGCGCTACTTCATTTTTTAATAAGCTCCCTGCACTGAAACAAGTAATCTTAGAAAGGTCCTCTTCAAATGTTAAACGCGATAACAGAGCGGGACTTGAGATAAAAATAAATGGGTGGCTTATATCACTTAATTGCGCTAATTCTTCACTTAATTCAATGCGCTGACTATAGATAGGGCGCCCTATTAAGGCGGGCCATAGAAAATAAAAAATAAACCCATAAAGATGTTGATGATGGACACTGCTAATAACCATGAGCTTTTTATCAAGATTAAAAAAGTTATTTAAGATATTAACCTCATTGACTAAGTGCTTAAATTTCTTAATGATTTTTTTAGGTTTTCCTGTAGAGCCTGAAGTGAAAAATATAATATCCGCAGTGAATAGGAAATCGTTTATTTTATTCTCAAATAGGTCATTAGTATTAAGGTCAATTGGTTTTTTGTTAAAACAAAAGCATTGTCGCTGTTCATCAAAATGAAGTGTCGCAATATCTTCATTATCGGTAATATCCTTAAAAACACCACACGTATTATTGGGTGGTAAGATAATGGAATTTTTGGTAATTAAGGCACTAAAAAAACCAATATAAAAATGATAAATATTGTCACAATAGAGAATAATTGAAGTTGTCTTTTGTTGACTTAAAAAATGCGCTAATGAAAATATAATTTGTTTAATTTCACCAAGCAGTACTGGTAAGTTATTTTTTTTGCCATGGCAAAAAATGACTTTGTCATCATCGAAGTGTTGAAATAAAGAGTCTAAATAATCTTTCATTTGCTATTTTTTCTTTTAACAAAAATGCGCACAACAAACTCACAAACAAAAAACGCACCAATCAATATATAAGAAATTAACCCATTATAAATTGTCCAAATATGCAATGAACTAAACAAAGCGCTATAGCAAGAAACTAAAGCATTTAACATAAAGAAAACACACCACGCAATGGTTACTTTACGCGTGTATGTACTGACAAAGTGCGGTAGTGGCTGACGTGATGTTTTTTTGGCGAATTGATAAATAATATTCTCTTTTGCAAATAATGAAGCAATAAAAATGCTTAAAAAAGCAAGATTCATGGCAACAGGATAAAGTTTAATGAAGATAATATTGAGTGACAGCATTCCTAACAAACTGATAGCAATACCAATGCCTGAGAGGGTAAATAACGCATATTTAGGCATGATGCTATGATTTTTTTTGTGACTGAAAATCGCTCGTAAGCCAAAAAGGCAAAGGATAATTAAACTTAAGCCTTGTACGGATAAAAACTGTATGCCAAAAAAAATAACAAAGGGGTAAAGTAAAATAGCAATAGCGATGATAAGGGTGGTTAAGCTACGTAAGGACATTATTGGTTGTTAATTTCTTGGTCAATGATTGTGACGATATCATTGACAGTTTTTACTGATTTAAATTCTTCAGGTTTAAACTGTTTGTCAGTTTTACTTTGTAAATAAACAATAAGATCTACCGCATCAATGCTATCTAAGTCAAGATCTTCATATAAACGCGCTTCAAGTGTTACATCTTGTGGATCAAGCTCAAAAAGCTCAGCAAATATTCCTTGAAGTTCTTGGAGAATTTGCGCTTTTGATGTACTCATTTTTTACCCCTTATTATTTTGCGTCTTTTGTGTTGCAATAAACTGCGCTAATGTTTTAACTGATTCAAAGTGCTTTTTGACATCATCAGTGTCTTCATTGAGCTCAATATTATATTTTTTCTTCAAGGCAACGCCAAGCTCCAATGCGTCGATGGAGTCTAGTCCAAGTTCGTCACCAAATAATTGCATATCACTGGCAATATCTTCAGTAGTAATATCTTCTAAATTAAGCACATCAATAATCAGCTCTTTTAATTCTAGTTCAAGTAGGGTGTTGTTCATTAATCAATATGACCTTGTAATTGTTGTTGTAATATCTTTGTTAATCGTCTTGCGGCAACCGAAGGAAGTTGATTGCACTCATTTAAAATCGCTTGAGTATCAATAAGATCCTTAACCGTTAACGTAAAGATAGGTTTTGTCGCGGGTATTTTATACCATTTATCATTTTTTGCCAGTGTACTGGGGATACAGCTTAAATGAATAATGCGAATTGGTACTCCCGCACGAATGGCAATCTGTGCCGCCCCTCTTTTTAGTTGGATTGGCATATGGGGAATAGAACGTGTACCTTCAGGAAACATTAATAAGTTATTACCTGAGTTCAATGTTGCTTTGATATCGCTAAACGTTTGCTCAGGATCGATATTGGGAATATAACCTGCAGTGGAGATGACGCGTCGTATAAATCGATTTTGCCATAATTGCGCTTTAACGATGTTGTCACAAAAGGGTAGCTTAGAGACGATTGAGACATAGTCAATTAAGGTGGGGTGATTGGCGATGATTAATGTGCCTTTGTCTTTTTTTAATTTGTCAAAACCAATAAAATGAAAGCGAATAAGACCTAAACCAGACATCGTCGCGGTAAAGAAACGAAATGTTAAATAAATACAATATTGCGCAATATGTTTTTTATTCTGTTTTGAACGAGTTATTTTAGCAATGATTACTGCCATAGGAATAACAATATACCCTAATAGTAACCCCCCTAAAGAGAATAATAAAAAACAAAACCCCGTGGCAATCAGGCGCCATAGGTAGTTTATTTGGTTAAACAACATATGTATTGATATGAACAAGTAAGTTTAGGCTATTATCAATCAAACAGCATGGTTAGTCAAAAAGTAGCTTGATTGTATATTCATCAAAAAATATTTTACAATGTGACTCATTTCGCGGTACGCTTACACTCCCGCACATAATAAAGATAAAATATGTTAAACAAGTTTATTAAATATACTGCAGCGATCTTATTCGCTACTTCATTAATTACAAGTTCATTTGCCGCGAGTGCTCATATGCCAACGGCAAGCGGAAGTGCTACTAAAGCAATACCGTTAGCAGCAAATTATTGCAATGACTTTTTAAAATATGGCAACCCTGGTGGCAAGGTTAATTTATATCTTTGTCGTGAAGGTTATATCTCTGCCTATAACTATGAAACGAAGCAGCCTAGCTGGGTTGCCTATCGTTTAACGGCTCAGTCTGTTTCAAGTAAACTAAAACGTCATGATGAATTTAAACCTGATCCAGAAGTACCGGCCAAGTATCGTGCTGAATTATCAGATTATAAAAGAAGTGGTTATGATCGTGGGCATTTAGCACCCTATGCGGCAATGGATTTTAATAAGACAAGTGCTAAGCAGTCTTTTTATTTATCGAATATGTCACCACAGAAAGGTGGGCTTAATCGTCAAGGCTGGGCAAAGCTTGAATCTGATGTGCGTTTTTGGGCACAAATGTACAAGGAAGTCTATGTCTACACAGGGCCTGTATTTAAAAACAGCAAAACACATAAAACAATTGGTAAGAATAAAATCTGGGTGCCAGAGTATTTCTTCAAAGTAGTCTACGCGCCAAAGCAGGATAAGGCAATTGCCTTTATTATGCCTAATGCCCGCGTTAATAAAAAAGATGTCGCGAAATATCGTGTATCGATCAAGGATGTGGAACAGCGTACTGGTTTGACATTTTTTAATACGTTACCTAAAGCGCAAGTGGCTGCTTTAACAGATAAAACCTCATCAATGTGGCGTACGAGTTATAGGGCGTAACTCCAGTAAGTTATATTTACAACAATACAAAGTGAGTAAAAAAATGAGAGAGATCACAATATTAGCGAATAATTTAGTGCGTTTGGAACCATTGTCTCTTTCACACTTAGAAGGTTTAGAGCAGGCGACTCAAGATGGCAATTTATGGGAGCTGTGGTTTACAATCGTACCTACGCCTCAAGATATGAAGAAAGATATTGAGCGCAGATTAAACCTATATCAACAAGGCAGTATGCTGCCCTATACGGTCATTTGTCAGCAAAGTGGTAAAATTCTGGGGGTGACCAGTTATATGAACATCGATCACGAGCAAAATCGCTTAGAAATTGGTAGTACATGGTATGCCAAATCTGTGCAAGGTACGGCAATTAATGTCGCGTGTAAGCTGCTTCTTTTGGAGCATGCGTTTGAGGTTTTTAAGTGTGTTGCTGTTGAATTTAGGACGCATCATCTAAATTCTGCATCGCGACGTGCTATAGAGTCAATTGGCGCCAAACTAGATGGTATTTTGCGTAATCATCGCAAAATGCATAATGGCACACTGCGTGATACGTGTGTTTACAGTATTATCGATTCGGAATGGAAAACTATCAAAGCGCATTTGAGCTATAAGTTAATGGCAAAACAGCGAAGATCATGATTATCACACCTTTTTGCGACTAAAAATGTATTGTTTTTGAATAATTATTATAAAAATTAAAAAAATACTTGACCTTTATCCTGCTTAAGTAAATAATGCGCGACAGAACCAAATAGTGTACCCCAATATGTGGGCACATGTGACCCTCCCCAACATGACATTAAGGAGCTAAACATGATAACTTTTCACTCACTTAAACCACCCAGTTGTTGATTTTTTGCAGTTGGAGATAAATAGATTATTTCTATAGCTGTTTCATTAATACTTTTATATTTGATTAACTGCGTTTATAGTTTCTAACATCTACCGCAAAATGAGCTGTGCTATTTGTTACCTCGCCCCTTGCGGGAGAGGTCGTATATCGTAAGCTGTACGGGTGAGGGGTAATTGTAAATTAGTTTTGTTTTTCGTTAGTTTTGATAAATGCCAAATAGAAAGTATTTATCAAATAGTTGTCACTCCAACGATGCAATAGCCAAAGTAACTCGAAGAATTAGAATAATACGCTCCATATAAGTTATGTAGTGTATTTAGGCTAATTGTCGCTGAGTTATTATTGAAATATTTAGCAATAAAAACAGCATTGTTTATGCCTTTATCGGTCTTTCCAGTGCTGTCTTAACTTTAATTTTGAAATATTAAAAATAAAAGAAATATAATTTATGAATACAATAACATTAAAAAATAACGACAGAAAAACAAACTACTCTCTGCATGATGTTGTTTTTATCATGTTGGTTATTGCAGCCATTGGGCTGATGTATTATGCGTGGATTGGCATGCATCAAAGCTTTATCAATGAATCATCTGTGGCGGCAATATCACTAGATCCAAGTCATTTGCCTTACTATACATTGCGTACGGTGATGCGCTTACTCATTGGGATGGTGTGGTCGTTTGCTTTTGCCTTAATTGCCGGTTATGCATGCGCTAAGAACAAGCACGTTGCACGCATTTTGTTACCGATTATTAACTTTATGGAATCAGTGCCTTTGCTGGGTTTCTTAACCTTTACTACGGCATTCTTTTTGTTTTTATTTCCGCGCTCAGTGATGGGACTTGAGGCTGCAGCGATTTTCGGCGTGTTCACATCACAAGCATGGAATATGGCATTAGTTGTTTATCAGACGATTCGCATTGTGCCGGATGAAGTAATTGATGCATCACATGTTTATAAGTTAAATGCTTGGCAGCGTTTTTGGAAGATTGAGATGCCTTATTCAATACCTGGGCTTTTGTGGAATGTGATGGTGTCACAATCTGCTGCATGGTTTGCTCTTGTTGCAACTGAGGCGATACCTGTGGGTGATAAAGATGTGATGTTGCCAGGCGTTGGTGCGTATATAAGTACTGCACTTGATCACGCCAACGCGTTAGCAATCGTATATGCATTGATTGCGATTATTCTAACGATAGTTGCTTTTGATCAGTTGGTATTTCGTCCATTGGTGAAGTGGTCAAAGAAGTTTAAGTATGAACAGATAAATGTTGGTGGTGCGCATAGCTCATGGATGCATGATCTGTGTACTAAATCAACGTGTTTTAACGCGATTGCTAAAGGCATTAAAACAGTAAGTTTTTACTTCATTAATTCACCAACAGTTATTGCTAAACAACTATCGTTGCCGCAATTGTCACTCACGCCCGCAGTTCGACACTTATCAACAGCGATTTGGTATCTGTGTATTGTTAGCTTAGCTATTTGGGCAGGTGTTTCATTATGGAAGTTTTTCCCTAATGGCGATATGACTTACCTGTTACCACTGATGTGGGAGACGACGTATCGTGTCGCAATTGCCATGGGGTTAAGTATCGTGATTTGTACACCTCTTGGTATTTGGATTGGTATCTCACCGAAGCGTACCAAAATGTTGCAGCCAATTATTCAGGTAATGGCAGCTATTCCTCAACCGATCTTCTTCCCAATCGTGGCAATTTTATTGATGTTTGGTGGTGGTAGTTTAAGTATCTGGGCAATTCCGCTAATTATGACAGGCACTTCTTGGTATGTGTTGTTTAATGTGATTGCTGGTGCCTCAGCTTTGCCATCGGATTTAATTGAGATGTCACGCAGTTTCCATTTGAAGGGAACTAAATGGTGGTTTAAGTTTGCGATTCCTGCGGTCTTCCCTTACATCGTTTGCGGGATTATCAGTGCCGCAGGTGGCGCGTGGAACTCAGCGATTGCTGCTGAGCTGATCACTTGGGGTGGTAAAACAATTTCAATTAGTGGCATTGGTGAGTTGGTGTCGCAAACAACCAGTAACAATCAAGTAGCAGAAGCGGCATTAGCGGTCAGTGCGATGTGTGTGCTTGTCGCACTGTGTGTGATCTTTATCTGGAAGCCTTTGTATAAGCTTGCGGAAACAAAATATAAAATCTAGGCTAAGGCTAAGGCTAAATGCTCACCCGTACCCTGAGCGTAAGTCGAAGCGGTGCATTGAGCATCAGTCGAAGTGGGTAGCTTTGGTCATAAAGGCTTCGACTTACGCTCAGCCAACGCTTACACAATCAAAGTGGGCAGGAATATGGTCATAGCCATAATTTAAAACTTAAAAAAATATAACATAGGTTGACCATCGCTTCTTTGCCAACCTTATCATCAAAACGCAAATGACAGAACGGGTGATGATCTTGGTGAAGAAGCGTGAAAAGAGGATTTGAAAATGAAAAACAATGTACTTATCGAATGCCAAAACATCGAACTTTATTTTGAGAAAGACAAAAAGCATTCACTGAAAGTGTTGGATCGTATTAACTTCACATTACATGAAAATGAAATTGTTGCCATCTTAGGTAAGTCAGGTGCTGGTAAATCAAGCTTCTTGCGCATTGCTGCAGGACTCTTGCATCCAAGTTATGGTTCTGTGCTTTACAAAGACAAGCCAGTGACTAAGCCACTTGATAATATGAGTATGGTATTTCAAAACTTTGCATTGCTGCCATGGTTGAACGTGGTTGACAATATTCTATTTGGCAGTGATGCATTGGGTATTTCACGTAAAATAAGTGAGCCCAAAGCGCATGAGCTTATTCAAAAAATCTCATTGCAAGGTTTTGAAAAAGCATATGTCAATGAGCTATCTGGGGGTATGAAACAACGTGTTGGTTTCGCGCGAGCGCTTATGGTTGAGCCTGAGATTTTATTCTTAGATGAGCCGTTTTCATCCCTTGATATTACTACGGCAAATACCTTACGTCGCGATATATTAAACCTGTGGCTTAATAAGCAAATTCCAACGAAGTCAATGGTGCTAGTCACTCATAGTGTCGAAGAAGCGGTGATGATGGCAGATCGCGTTATTATCTTTGATAGTCATCCTGGAAAAATTGCTTATGAACATACACTAAATATCCCACGCCTAAGAGATAAGCGCTCAGCAGAGGTATTAAAGCATATCGACCTTTTGGAGCAAAAATTGCATAGTGTGAATCTGGGCAAAAAAGAAGATAAGGTGTTAACGATTCAACCGTAATATGCTTACACCTGCAAACAAACAACACCATTGCGTCCTGCCGCTTTCACTTGGTAAAGCGCCTCATCGGCTTTATTTAAGGTGGTTTCAAAGTTATTGGATTCCAATGTGTGATACAGGTTGCTAGCAACACCAATACTTATCGTGACTTGAATTAAGCCGACTTTGGGGATGTCTTGACGTACTTTTGCATTAAGCCGTTGACCGATTTCTTGCGCTTGTGGCATCGTAGTATTTGGTAAAAGGATCACATATTCATCACCACCAAAGCGTGACACAATATCATCTTTTCGTGTGTGTTGCTTTAAAATATGTGCTACATTCTGGATGATTTTGTCGCCCATAGCATGTCCGTGCTTGTCATTGATCTTTTTAAACTTATCAATATCGATAAACATTACACTATAAGGTGTTCCATCGTGCGTAAATTGTTTAAAATCATTGACGCTATCATGAAAGGCACTGCGATTAAGGAGGTTTGTTAACTTATCAGTAGTAGCTAGGATTTCGAGCTGTTTCTCGCTATATTCCAGATCAGATAAGATAACCGATATCGTTGTCGCAATCACAATGGTGATGGTCATAAGAATAAACACGTTTGTTGTCTTTTGATCACTCAAAGGTAGCTCAATCAAATAGTGATAGTTAGGGTATGTCACACAAAAAATCATCAAAGCAGCTGAGGTGAGGGATAGAAACCATTTGGTTTTGTGTTCATTAACTTCAAAGATCATGTTGCTAAAAGGAGGCACAGCCATAAAGAAAAGGTAATTTAACAGCTCCGGTTGATACAAAAAGTAAGTAAAAACAAAGGTATTAATAATAAATAGAGCGCCAAGGGTGAATTTTGCTAGATAGTAATGACGGTATTTCAATAAGATAAGCGGTATGAAATAAGAAAGTACCGCACAGTAGCTATATACGCCACCATAGATTTCTTTTTCAGTTGCAAAATGCAAAATACCAAATATGGAATTGCCAATAATAACGAGCATTAAGCTAATTAAAGTCACATGAATACGGTGCCAGTAGGATGACCTGGAGTTTTTGATGTTGAATTTATTGTTTAACCATATTTTTGCTTGTCTCATCACCAATATCCATTTGATAATTTTTAT
Source organism: Caedibacter sp. (assembly GCA_020629575.1). Classification (GTDB taxonomy): domain Bacteria; phylum Pseudomonadota; class Gammaproteobacteria; order Francisellales; family Francisellaceae; genus Caedibacter. The sequence goes on from JAHDDB010000053.1 coordinate 12,253, forward strand.
ATTTATGTTGTAACTTTGTATAACGATAACTATAGTTGAAATTTGATAAAAGGCTATAAAATCAGCATATTAATAGTCAATATTTGAATACGTAAACATACTGTATGTGCAATACGAGCATTAATTTTATAGCAAATTAACGTTATCCTAGCGACGCTTTATTGATTGATGAAAACTTTAAAAAAGAATAAAAAGGGAGAAGCTATGAAGTTACTAAAGAGTTTATTGTTACCAACGATTATTATTGGGCCATTTGTGCTTGGTGCGGCGGTTATTTTTCTGATTTATCATGCTTATGATAAAATTTGATTATCATGACCTTATAATCAAATGTCGTGATATGATGGGTATATGATATAGCTTTTTACAAGGTGTAACTTACGTTAAAATATAGATACTTATGATTATCTATAGGAACCTGATAATGAAAACACTGGATCAATGGCTTGATGAATACGCCCAAAGCCATCAAAATAAAACCAATAAGACGATTCATTATATTTTTGTGCCACTTATTATGTTTAGCTTAATGGGTGTTTTATTAAGTATTTCCCCTTGGTTTATGTGGCTTTTAGTCGTAGTTAGTTTAATTTTCTATGCGAGATTATCATTAAAGCTTAGTCTGTACATGTTGGTGATTACCTTGATTATGGTTGTTATTCTATATCAAATACCCAGCTCTGACGCATAAGGATATACTCTCGCTGAAATTTTTAAATAAGGCATA
>JAHDDB010000054.1 GCA_020629575.1 Caedibacter sp.
CAAAACATATGGCGTATGCCTTTGTATTGGCACTATTGGGATTTGCCTGATGCAGCATATCGCAAGATGAACAATATGATTGTTGATCACGCACAGGCAGTATTGACCAAGATCTCAAGTACGCAATTTGGCTTGAAAAGAGAGTGAGAATTTTTAGGCTAAGACTACAATTTACCCATAAGTGCTCACCGTACCCTGAGCGTCAGTCGAAGCGATGCACTGAGCATTAGTCGAAGTGTGGTAAACTCGGGAAAATTACGCTTCATAGAGGCTTCGACTTACGCTCAGCCAACGCTTACAAAATCAAAGTGAGCAGTAATATGGTCATAACCAATTTTTAAGGCTAAGCGACAAATCAAAGAAAAACTTGCGCTATGTCATTATTTGCGCATTTAATGCATTAAATAGCATGGTCATAGTGTCTTCACTTATTTATTGTGTGCTAATCTAATTTGCAGTGATATATCGGTTGATAAGTTATGCATGAATTTTCATTGTGCCAAAGTGTGATTACTATTGTGCTTGATAAAGCAAAAAGCATGGGGTATGAGGCGCAAGCCGTGCAACAAATTGAACTAGGTGTTGGGCAATTAGCCGGCGTTGATATCGAATCAATGCGCTTTTGGTTCCCCGTCGCTGCTAAAGATACGCCATTAGCGCAAAGTATCTTAAATATTACGGTCAAACCGGCATGGGCACATTGCTTAACATGTACGCATGATTATCAATTATCAAAGTTTTATGATGCATGCCCTAAGTGCCAAAGCCATGATAAAGAAATACTAACAGGTCAAGATATGTTGGTAGAAAAAATTGAGTTTGTAACGTCAGAATAATAAGAGTTAAGAGTTAAGAGTTAAGAGTTAAGAGTTAAGAGTTAAGGAGTAAGTTATGTGTACAACTTGTGGTTGCAGCGATTCTGAGCATATGCATCAACATGCGCATGACCATCACCATCATGATCATGCGGTTGATAGTGTCAAATTAGAACAGGCAATTTTGGCAGCAAATGATCAATATGCGCAAGCCAATCGTGAGGTTTTGAGAGCTAAAAATGCGCTAGCATTTAATTTTGTATCTAGTCCAGGTTCGGGCAAAACCTCGTTACTTGAGAAGACGATTGCTAAGCTTCAGGCTGAGTACCCAATCGTTGTGGTTGAAGGTGACCAACAAACTGAAATCGATGCTAATCGAATCCGTAAAGCAGGAGCGAAAGCCTATCAGATTAATACTGGCAAAGCATGTCACTTGGATGCGCATATGGTGGGACATGCGTATGAGCATTTAGACATTCAAGAAAACAGTTTTGTCTTTATTGAGAATGTAGGCAATTTGATTTGTCCGGCAATGTTCGATTTAGGTGAAAAGCATCGCATTGCTGTGATTTCAGTGACAGAAGGTGATGATAAACCGCTGAAATATCCGGATATGTTTTATCATGCGGATACCGTGATTATTAATAAAACGGATCTACTGCCGTATGTTGATTTCAGTGTTGAGCGTTGCATTGAAAATATTCGTAAAATTCGTCGTGATATTCGATTTTTTGAGCTTTCGGTTAAAACGGAAGCGGGATTTGATAACTGGTTAAACTGGGTAACAAATGGGTATAACAGCAGTCAAAATCACAGTTAATGGCATTGTCCAAGATGTGGGCTTTAGACCTTTTATTTATGTGTTGGCGGTAAAAAACGGCTTATTTGGCAGTGTGCAAAATACGCTTCACGGTGTTGACATCATTCTACAAACGACACATCAGGAAGCTGAGAATTTTTGCATATTGATGAGGCAACAATTACCTAAGCTTGCGCAAATTGAACATATTAAAATGACTGAAATCATCATGGATAGAGCGTTTGACCATTTTAGTATTTTAGCCAGTAGTGAAGGGAAGTCCAAGATCAAAATCCCAGCCGATAGTGTTATTTGTGACGACTGTCTGAGTGAGCTATTTGATCCAAATAGTCGCTATTATCTTTATCCTTTTATTAGTTGTACTTATTGTGGTCCGCGCTTTAGTGTTACCGAGTCTTTGCCTTATGATCGAGAAACGACGACGTTTTCCAAGTTTCCATTATGTGATGATTGCTTGCGTGTTTATCGCAATCCTTTAGATCGACGTTATCATGCACAAACAACGGCTTGTTGCTTGTGTGGTCCTAAATTATCTCATGCCTTTTCTGATATGGTGCAAATACTGAAACAAGGTGACATTTTAGCGTTGAAAACACATAGCGGGTTTAAATTGGTTGTGGATGCTAAAAATGAAACAGCGATTACGCACTTAAGACAACGTAAAAAAAGATCATCTAAACCTTTTGCATTAATGGCATTAAATCAAGCCAGTATTGAGCAATATGTGCAGTGTAATCAAGAAGAAAGTACGCTATTAAACTCGTCAGCTCGCCCAATTGTATTGTTAGAAAAGAAAACAACGACTCAGCTGCCGAAAATGCTTGCACCTAAACTTAATGAGCTAGGTGTGATGTTACCCAATTCTGCCGTAGATTATTTGCTTTTTTATTATCTCTTGGGGCAACCTAAAGATCGTGATTGGTTGCAACAAGCAAATGATCTATTACTGGTGGTAACAAGTGCTAACTTATCTGGTGGCAGTATTATTGCAGACAATGATCAAGCTTATCAATTGCTAGCACCTATTGCCGATATGATCGTTAGTGATAATAGACAAATTGCGATGAAAAGTGACGATAGCGTGATGCGTGTGGTTTTAGATAAATCAATGATGATTCGTCGCGCGCGTGGTTTTGTGCCATTAACGATTAAGCTTAATCGTGAATTACCTTGTGTCTTTGCAACGGGTGCTTTGTTGAAAAACACCTTTTGTTTTATCAATCACAATGAAGCATATCTCTCGCAATATATTGGTGATATGGATAGTGTCGATAGTATCAAATACTTTGAAAAAGCATTTCATCACTATCAACATTTATTTGGTGTGAGTTTCAGTGCGCTGGCGTGTGATCTACATCCGGATTTCTATACGACTGAGTTTGCCGAGCGCTTAAATTTACCACTTACTCGCGTGCAGCATCATGAGGCGCATATTGCTGCAGCTATAGCGGAGTATGCACTAGAAGATCCGGTATTAGCGATTGTACTTGATGGTTTTGGCTTAGGTGATGATGGTATGGCGCGAGGTGGTGAGCTTTATCATTGTGATATTGAAGTACTTAAATTTACACGAATATCAGCGCTTCAATCGATGCCTTATTTAGGTGGTGATCGTGTACAAAAAGAGCCATGGCGTATGGCGCTTAGCTTTTGTGTTGACTTGGGGCTAAAAGTGCCAAAGCATCTATTAGCAAATGAAAAAGCGCCAAGTTTTTTGCAATTACTTGAGAAAAACAAAGAAAACTTACCGCGCACGACAAGTATGGGGCGCCTATTTGATGGTGTGGCAAGTTTGTTAGATATTTGTCACGACAACACCTTTGAAGCAGAAGCTGCAATGAAACTTGAAGCATTGGTTAACGTATCTAGGGTTGATAAAAGCTTGATTGATATAAACAATAATCAACTGGGTGTATCACAATTAGTTGCAAGAATAATGGGTATGCCAAAAGATAAAGGCAGTGAGCTATTTCATGGGACTTTGGCTTATGCTTTAGCATTATGGGCGCATGAGAGTGCATTCAACAAAGGTATTACTCAAGTGATATTAACCGGTGGTTGTTTTCAAAACAAAGTGCTGTTGACTGAAGTTGTGCAGTACTTAGAAACACTTGGCTTACAAGCGATTGTGCCACAAAAAATCCCAGTCAATGATGGTGGGATCAGTTTAGGGCAAGCATGGCTTGCAGCGAATAAATTAAACAAGGAGAAAAAGCATGTGCTTAGCAATTCCTGCACAGATTATAGCGCTTAATGGCGATGACCAAGCGCTGGTTAATATCGGTGGTGTGCGCAAAGAGATTTCCTTGGCATTATTAAAAGATCAGGTTGATATCAATGACTATGTAATCGTGCACGTTGGCTTTGCGCTTAGTAAACTAGATGAATTACAAGCCAAGCAAACGTTAAAAGATTTTGCTGAAATGCTACAACAAGATCGAGGTGATCTATGAACTATATTGAGGTTTTTCGCGATCCAAAAGTTGCCAAAGGACTTATTGCTGAGATTAACAATAGTGTGCAAAGTGGGCGAAAATATCATCTGATGGAGTTTTGCGGGGGGCACACTCATGCGATTCATCGTTATGGTATTACAGGACTGTTGCCAGCTGAGATTAAGATGATTCATGGTCCAGGATGTCCTGTATGTGTGCTACCGGTTGCACGCGTTGATCAGGCAATTTTTCTTTCTCTGCAGCCGAATGTGATTTTTTGCAGTTATGCTGATATGTTGCGAGTGCCTGGTACAAACCAAGATAGCTTACTCAAAGCCAAAGCGCGCGGTGCGGATGTGCGCATGATTTACTCAAGTGAAGATGCGTTAAGGTTGGCTAAAGAGAATCCAGGTAAGAGAGTGATCTTTTTTGCGATTGGCTTTGAGACAACAACACCGCCGACAGCCGTTGCATTAGATAAAGCATTAAAGTTAGGCTTGAATAACTTCTTTGTGTTTTGTAATCATGTACTGACACCGATTGCGATGGAAGCCATCTTATCCGATGAAGTCAAAATAGATGGCTTTGTCGGTCCTTCACATGTCAGTATTGTTATTGGCAGTGATGCTTATCATGATGTGGCAACGCGCTTTGCCAAACCAGTGGTGATTGCGGGATTTGAACCTTTGGATGTATTGCAATCTATTTTAATGTTGATTCAGATGATTAATCGTGATGAAGTGGGTGTCAAAAACCAATACACACGTGCGGTAACCCCCCAAGGCAATACATTTGCACAGCAATTAATCGCTGAGTATTTAGAATTACGAGATAGCTTTGAATGGCGTGGATTAGGATTCATCCCAAAAAGCGCGCTAAAGATTAAAGATAAATATGCACAGTTTGATGCTGAAGTGGTTTTTGATATACCAACCGTGAAAGGGCAAGAGCATAAGGCATGTGCATGTCCTGATATCTTGCGAGGAGTTAAAGAGCCTAAAGACTGTAAGCTCTTTGGCGTTGCCTGCACACCAGAGCAGCCGATGGGAGCATGTATGGTTTCCTCTGAAGGAGCGTGTGCGGCACATTATCAATACCAAGGAATGTCGGCATGAGTATTAAATTAAATTTCAAATCTGGTGTGGTGGATCTGGCGATGGGTGCCGGTGGCAAAGCGATGAATCGTTTGATTGATCAGTTGATGAAAAAAGCCTTTGATAATGAGTATTTATCTCAAGGCGAGGATCAAGCGACGTTACCAAATCTCAATGGTAAAATTGCGATGACAACCGATAGTTATGTGATTACGCCATATTTTTTCCCAGGTGGCAATATTGGCAGTTTAGCTGTTTATGGTACGGTGAATGATCTGGCAGTAGGAGGTGTGAAGCCGCTTTTTCTTTCTGTTGGCTTTATTCTAGAAGAAGGCTTGCCACTGAGTGATTTAAAAGTGATTGTTGAGTCAATGGCAGAAGCGGCAAAAGCCTCTCATGTTCAATTAGTAACAGGTGACACCAAAGTGGTTGAGAAAGGCAAAGGCGATGGTATTTTTATTAATACCACAGGGATAGGCGTTGTTATGGATGGCTTTGTCACTCATGAGCCATTAGTGAAAGGTGATTGCATCATTATCAATGGGGCGATTGCTGAGCATGGTGTTGCTGTGATGTCAAAGCGCGAGGGCTTAAGCTTTGACTGTGATGTCAAAAGTGATGCTATCAATCTAAATCACTTGATTGAGAAGTTACATAAATCAGGTTGTCAAATCAAAACAATGCGTGATCCGACGCGAGGTGGTGTCGCTGCAACCTTAAATGAATGGGCAAACCAATATGAAGTAGGTATTAGCATTGATGAGTCTGCACTTGTCGTTAGTGAAGAGGTACGCTCCGCTTGCGAGTTATTGGGCTTGGATCCGCTTTTTATTGCAAATGAAGGCAAGGTTTTAATTGTTTGTAATCAAAGCGAAGTTCAAAAGGTATTAGCATGTTTACAGCAAGATGAATTGGGCAAAAATGCCAGTGTGATTGCTAAGGTTGATAAAGTAGGCAATGCATCGGTCAATATGCAAACAAGCTTTGGTGGACTAAGACGCGTCGATTGGCTAAGTGGCGAACAACTACCAAGAATTTGCTAAGTATAAGGAGGAATAATGAGTCAGTTTTATTTTTTAGCGCATAAGCGTCTAGATGATTTAATTAGTACCTTAAAGACACAGGGCTTTGAGGTAAAAGCACCGATCGTTGATGATCATGCGATTGTTTATGATGATATTGAAAAAGCAGCTGAGTTACCATGGGGTTATGTTGATGAGCAGAAACCTGCGTATTATCACGTCAAAAAAACCAATGAAAACAAAGCTTTTGCGTGGAGTCTGCCGGTGCAATCGGTAAAGCCCATGTTGTTTAAAGAGAAAGAAGCATTATGGCAAGTCAAGCGTGATGACAGTGGCAAGTTGACATTTGAGCAGGCGCTCAATAAACAGAAATATGCTGTTTTAGGTGTCAGACCTTGTGATTTGCGCGCGATTGAAATTCAAGATCGTGTGTTTATCGAAAACGCTTATCAAGATGTGCGTTATAAGGCGCGACGTGAAGCGATGTTTATCATTGCGGCTAATTGTACCAGTTGTCATAGTAATTGTTTTTGCATTAGCTTAGGTGATAGCCCATATGCTGATAAAGGCTTTGAGTGGGCAATGACGGAAATCAATGGTGGTTTTGTCATTGAGTCAGGTAGTGATAAGGGTAGAGTGCTTATTGAGCAGCTGCAATTAAATCCAGCTACTGGTGCGCAAACCTATGAAGCGGAACAAAAAGTCAAAGCAGTATATGCAATGCAAGAAAAAAGCATCCCACCCTTAGCAACGGTTGAAAAGGCGCTATTTGCTAACTTAAATCACCCACAATGGGATGATGTTGCTAAACGGTGTTTATCGTGTGGTAGTTGCACACAATCTTGCCCGACGTGCTTTTGTCATACTGAGAAAGAAGATCCTGATTTGGAAGGGCAAGTAAGTACGCATTTGCGCGAATGGGATTCATGCTTTGGTTTAGATCATAGTTACACGCATGGTGAGTTATATCGTGAGGAGCCTAAACATCGATATCGACAATGGTTAACACATAAGTTTTCCACTTGGCGCGAGCAGTTTAGAACCAAGGGCTGTGTTGGTTGCGGGCGCTGTATTACGTGGTGTCCGGTGAGCATTGATGTTACGGATGAAATAAATATTATCTGTCAAGAAAAGCAGAATAAGCAGGAAAAACAGGAGAAAAAAGCATGATTTACCCACAAGATGCTTATTTGCCACATGAGGCTGAGATTATTGACTTTATTGAAGATGCACCAGATATTTTTACCTTACGTTTACGCTTGTGTGATGCGGATTTACGCCAGAAATATAGCTTTAAACCTGGACAGTTTAATATGATTTATCTTTATGGTGTGGGTGAAGTGGCAATATCGATTGTTAATGATCGTGAGTTTAATCATGATGTTTTTGAACATACCATTCAAGTCGTTGGGCGTATAACACAAGGCATGCATCAATTAAAGAAAGGTCAAAAGGTCGGTATTCGTGGACCTTTTGGCAGTAGTTGGCCAGTGGATGAGGCTCAAGGCAAAGATGTTGTAATTATGACCGGTGGGTTGGGTAATGCGCCGTTGGTTGCCGCAACTGAAATGATACTAAAAAATCGCGAAGCATATGGACGGATTTATGTGGTGCAAGGTGTGCGTCACAGTGAGGGACTTATTTATCAGGATAAATATACGCGTTGGAATGCTATCCCAAATACACAAGTGATTGTAACGGCAACTGAGGGCGAGCCATTTGGTCCATGGCAATGGTATAAAGGTTTTGTTACCGAAGCGGTTAAAGATCTTAAGCTAGATTATCAAAACACTTATGTGATGAGTGTTGGTCCTGAGATTATGATGAAAAATGTCGCGCGTAGCTTTATTGATATTGGGGTGCCAGAGCATCAAGTATTTGTCTCATTAGAACGCAGTATGAAATGTGCGATTGGGCATTGTGGGCATTGCCAGATGGGCAAAGAGTTTATCTGCAAAGATGGTGCCGTTTATGCCTATCCGCAAGTTGAAAAACTGTTATCAATCAAGGGGGTGTAAGATGTCGCATGAGAGTAAATTAAGAAATCTAAACAACAAACCAACACTGGCTGTGCATAAGTTTAGCTCATGTGATGGTTGTCAATTGGCATTTATTAATGATGGAATTCGCCTGCTGAAATTATCACAATTGGTTGAGATAAAACATTTTGCTGAGGCAGGTCCTGTTGACGAAGATGCCAAAGTGGATATTGCGATTATTGAAGGCAGTGTCAATACCAAGCATGATGTACAGCGCATTCAAAAGATTCGTGAAAATAGCAAATATCTTATTACGATGGGCGCATGTGCGACAACAGGTGGTATTCAAGCCTTAAGAAATAATGTTACCCGTCAACAGTTTGAAGGTTGGATGAAAGATGTCTACCCGCAACACACCGATGTGATTGATAAAATGGAGTTAGATACCGCAAAATCGATTGAGGATTATGTTGCCGTTGATTTTGAAATCAGAGGATGTCCGGTAAGCTCAGAGCAGATGTATCACGCGGTGCGTCAATTGTTATTTAAAGTGGAGCCAGAAAAGGTGGTAGAACCTGTCTGTACATCGTGTAAACATCGTGGAATCACCTGTGTGATGGTTGCATATAATGAACCATGCCTAGGTCCTGTGACGGCTAATGGATGTGATGCACTTTGTCCGCATATTAATCGTGGATGTTATGGCTGTTACGGTACGGCAAAATATGCCAACTTTGATGCAATGACGGCAAAGTTAAAATCAATGGGGCTAACCGATGAAGAGATTGCACATAAATATCATTTTATCAATAATCAGCAACAAGGTTTCAAGCAGGCTGGAGATAACGCATGAGTAATCAAATGAATACGGCAAATAATGCCAAAACAACGAAAATAGAAGTGCCTATTCTAGCGCGTGTCGAAGGTGAAGGTGCGCTTGATTTAGAGATTAATAATAATGAAATCACCAAATGTCATGTGCGTATTTATGAGCCCCCACGCTATTTTGAGAAGTTCCTAGAAGGACGTGAACCGAATGAAATCATTGATGCGGTAGCACGTATTTGTGGTATTTGTCCGATGGCGTACCAAATGAGTGTGGTGACATTGATGGAGAAGGCCTTTGAGGTAGAAGTGACCCCTTGGGTGCATGCAATGCGACGCGTGATGTATCTCGGTGAATGGATTGAGTCACATTATTTGCATACACATATTTTAGCTGCTCCTGACTTTTTGAAATATCATTCAGCGATTGAGATGGCGAAAGATTTTCCTGATGAAGTCAAGCGTGGAGTGAGATTGCAGCATTTAGGTAATGATATTTTGTCATTATTTGGTGGCAGATCGGTTCATCCTGGGGCGGTTAAGGTTGGTGGATTCTATCGAGCGCCTAAGCCTAAAGAGATCAAAACACTCATCCCACGACTACAAGAAGCGCTAAAAGATGCCAAAGATGTTGTGATGTGGTTTGCCCAATTACCTTATCCTAATGTCTGCTTTGATGAAGTATTACAAGTGGCATTAACCGATGTCAGTGGACAATATCCGGTGATTGCCGAGCATGTCGTCACGAATAAAGGAGAATGTTTTCCAATTGAAGAATGGGAGGAGCATTTCTATGAGTTTCATGCGCCACAATCAACGGCACTTCACTCAACACGCGATGGACAACCCTATTTAACAACGCCATTAACACGTCTGAATTTGAATTTTGATAAGCTGCCCAAAGAGGTTCAAGCGCTTGCTAATAGTACGGGCATTTCGTTTCCAAGTAATAATATCTTTCATAGTATTTTGGCGCGATCAATCGAGTGCTATTACGCGATTGGTGAGATACTGCGTATATTTGAAGCATATGAATATCCTGATAAACCTTATGTTGATGTGAGCTTTAAGGCAGGCAAGGCATGGGGTGCAACAGAGGCGCCACGTGGAATTCAGATTGACTATTTTGAGTTTGATGACAAAGGGTGTGCGACAAAAATTCGTATTACACCGCCAACTGCGCAAAACTTAGCTTGCATGGAGGCCGATCTTAAGCAGTCATTAACCAAGTTTGGGCTGGACAAATCAGACGATGAATTAAGGCAGCATGCAGAAATGGTGATTCGCAATTACGATCCATGTATCTCGTGTTCGGCGCACTTTCTGACATTGAATATCAAACGCGCATGAGGTTGTTATGCATAGAAGGTTCTTTCGTGGATTTATTTTTATTAGCTTGCTGATATGGCTTGTTTTTAGCGTTGCCTTTTATCAGCATTTAAGTCTTTTAGGTATCGTGTTTGTTGCTTTTATGTTAGGACTTAGGCATGGCTTTGATGTCGATCATATCGTCGCCATTGATAATGTTACGCGTCAATTAGCACAAAAAGGTAAACCTAGTGTAACAACCGGCTTGTTCTTTGCGCTAGGGCATTCTAGTGTTGTGTTTTTACTCACATTGTTTGTTATTTTAGGAGTCAGTCTAAGCAAAGCAGAGAGTCTTGGCATCATTGGTATTGGCGCTGTGATTGGATCGGTTGTATCAATTGCTTTTTTGTGGCTTACAGGAGGTATGAATGTATTATCACTGTATAAGCTTATTAAACATCAACAAAACACACATACACATTCGCCCTTAACACGTTGGTTAAAGCCGTTGTTTAAAATGGTTGATAAGCCTTATAAGATGTATCCAGTGGGCTTTTTATTTGGTCTTGGTTTTGATACAGCCACTGAAATTGCACTTTTAGGGTTAGCAGCAACGGCATCATTAAGTGGTGAGTCGATCTGGCTCATTTTGGCACTGCCAATTGCCTTTGCACTTGGCATGACGTGGGTTGATTCATTAGATGCATTATTAATGACCAAGCTTATCAATACTCAAAAAATAAATGAGCAGATCTTTCGTCGCTACAATATTGCGATACTATTGATCGTTATCAGTGCGTCGTTTATTGTCGGGTTTATTCAGTTATTTGGGTTGTTTGATCTTGATGTCTATGGCGCTATTGGTTTTGTCAGTGATCACTCACCGTGGTTTGGTGGTGGTTTAGTATTGTTGCTATTAGGTGTATTTTTAACATTGATATTAAAAAAGCAAGAAACGCTGTGAAATGATCCAAGTGAGTTATGGAGTATTAGGTTTAAACCAAGTAATGTACTCATTTTGAGATAATTGCATATAAGGCTGCATTGTGTCCTTGTGAGATATTCGCCATGATAAAACAGTGATCTCTTAAGTGAATTCCAGAGATTTCCTCTATCTTACCGTTTAAGCATTTGAGAGAATAATTTTCGTGGCAGGACGCTACGACTCAATAACACTCCCTCCCCTTTGTTGCCAAGAGTTGATCACAAGGATGTAAACCCCTTTTGCTGTTTCCAAGTCATGGTGACTCTAAGTCCAAGAGTCTGATCATTTTCAAAAATAATAGTGCCACCGGTGAGACTCACTAGCTCATGGACAATGGCTAGACCCAAGCCATAGTGTTTTTTAGCATCCGTGTTGTTCTCAGAGAATCCCAATTGTGTAATTTTGTTTAATTTGTCATGAGCAATTCCTTGTCCATGATCAATGATGATCAGCTGAATAAGCTCTTTGGTTTGCGTTAAGCTAATATCAACTCTATTGGCAAAACGAAAGGCATTATCAAGGATATTGGTTAAAATGCGGTTATATACTTGTGCCGAACCATAGACGATGCACTCAGGTGTTTCCGTATAAGCAATGCGATGCCCCATATCGGCGTAGTTATCTTGTAGTGTTAGTAACATTAGGTTTAGGTCAATTTTCTTACGCTGTTGCAAATGAAGATTTGATAGTGATAAGAAGCTTTGTACCACTTCATTGATGTGATCAATATCTGATATGCTTTTTATCGCATCCGTGTCACCTTTTAACTCTAGCTGCTCCAAGCGAAAGCGCATGCGTGTTAACGGTGTTTTGATATCATGCGAAATTGATGACATCAATTGTGCGCGTGTGCGTGTTAGGTTGTGAATACGCAACTTCATTTGCTCAAATAAGGCTTTAGGCCCTGAGATAAGTCCAAGGTAAATGGAGGTGTTCTGCGGAAGCCCTAGTTCAATCAACATCTGCTGACTTAGTTCAGTTAAACGATATAATCTCAGCAATAACCAACAAGCAAATAGAAACAAGATAATAATCAGCAAGATAATTGCAAATTCAGCGGTAAATAAAGAGAAAAAGTAATGATAATTTTTGACAGCATGGATATTAAGCCACAGGTTTTTATGAATGAAAACTGAGAACTTATGCGTGTTATTCTGATGCTGAAGTATTTTATTCTCAAGATCTTGCGCATTTTTGATCGTATAATCTGGGTGAAACTGTGGATCAGTGGATAAAGCCATTTCAAGCTCGATACGCTGAATTTTTATATCGGAAAAATGCTGACTATCAAAGGTTTGAATGAAGTCCTTAAGATCGTCATCTTCACCATATTTGACTATTTTGGCAATCTCCCACGCAATTTTATGATGCAGTTCTGCGTGAATATCTTCATTGATCTGGCGATATGCACTTATAAAAAGGTAGCTAATGCATATAAAGCTTAAGCAAAAAAAAGCAATAATGCACAGTAGATTGAAATGTTTTTTCATGTTGATCCATATGTGATATTAATGATTATAGAATGTCGTTGATTCGACCTTAAAAAGCAAGATGATCAATCAAAGATTCTTTAATTGACTTGAGTTACGCACTTTTTTATTACAACACCCCGCCTCACAAGCTCGGCACCCCTCTTGCAAAG